>CAZKCX010000259.1:0-8858 GCA_964550865.1 uncultured Planctomycetales bacterium | reverse complement strand
CGCGTCGAGCGCCGCATGGTATGCGGCCCGTACGAGCAGTGGTGCGCCAAGGCGTTCACGACGCGGGACGACCTGCCCGCCAGGCGGATCCTCCGCATCGTGTGCCCCGGACAGGGAACGGTATTCATCAAGACGCCCAAGGGCGTCGCGAGGCTCGTCGGGGAGACGTGGCAGCGGGTATCCGAAGACGTGCCGTTCCCCGCCGCGCGATCCATCCCGGACGATCTGCCGGGCACGCTGCCGTGGCTGCCGCCGACGTGCTTTGCCAAGGCTTCCGACGGCGCCCTCTGGGTGGGAACCACCGGCGGGCTATGTCGCTGGGAGGGAGAACGTTGGCGGGCCTTTCACAGTCGGCGATGGCTGCCGGACAATCACGTGAACGACGTCGCAATCGGTCAAGACGGCTCGGTCTGGGCGGCCAGCAACGGCGGCGTCGCAAGGGTCTTCACGCGGACCATGACGCTGGCCGAAAAGGCGGCGCACTTCCAGCGGATCCTGCGGGAGCGCCACGTCCGACGCGGCCTGATCGGACACATCACCATCGACGAACGTCGCGGGGACGAGATCCTCAAGTACCATCAGCCCTCCGACGACAACGACGGGCTGTGGACGGCCCTCTACGTCGCGGCGGAGAGCTTCCGCTACGCGGCCACAAAGGCGGCCGACGCCAAGGCGAACGCGACGGAGTCGATGAAGGCCCTGCTCTTTCTGGAGGAGGTCACGTCGCTGCCGGGCTTCATCGCAAGGAGCTACGTCCCGAGGGGTCAGGGCAAGCAGCACGGCGGGATGTGGTACCCCAGCGAGGACGGCAAGTGGGACTGGAAGGGCGATACCAGCAGCGACGAGCTGGACGGTCACTTCCTCGCCTACGGCATCTACTACGACCTGGTCGACGACGCGGAGACGCGCAAGCGCCTCGTCGAGACGTGCCGCCGCGTGATGGATCGCATCATCGAAGGCGGCTACAAGTACCACGGTCCGGGCGGCCGGCGGACGCGGTGGGGCATGTGGGCGCCGGAGGCGTTGAACCACTCCATGCAATGGCGGATCGAGCGGGGGCTGAACTCGCTGGGCGTGCTGGCCTACCTGAAGGTGGCCCACCACGTCACCGGCGACGAGACGTACCACCGCTGCTACCGCGAGTTGATCGACGAGCACGGCTATGCGAAGAACACCCTCCGACAGAAGGTGCACGTGCCCGGCGTCACCAACCACAGCGATGACGAGCTGGCGTTCATCAGCTACTACAGCCTCCTCCGGCTGGAGAAGGACCCGAAGCTCAGCGAGATCTATCGCAAGAGCATCGAACGCAGCTGGCGGATCGAGCGACCGGAGCACAGCCCCTTCTTCAACTACGTCTACGGCGGGGTCACGGACGGCGACTTCGACCTCGCCGAGTCCGTGGCCTGGCTGCGGAACTTTCCGCTGGACCTGATCGAATGGGACGTGGACAACCGAGGCCGCCGCGACCTGGAGGTCCGCGCGTACAAGAGCCGATTCGATCGCCTGCAATCCAAGGAGGCCCTTCCCCCTTCCGAGCGGGCCCTCATGCGGTGGAACGGCAATCCGTACCGCCTGCGCGGCGGACGAGGTGGAAACCGGGAAGACGACGGAACGGTCTGGCTTCTGCCCTATTGGATGGGCCGGTATCACGGGTTCATCGTCGAGCGGAAGTAAGCCCGCCACACCGCATGCGGCTTCGCAGGCGGGCTCAGCGCGGCTCGGGCGGGTTGAGGCCCAGCCGCTTGAGCCTTCGCCAGAGCGTGGTCTTGTCGATGCCCAGCTCCCTGGCCGTGGCCTGCCGATTCCAGTTGTTCCGCTTCAGCGCGTCGTGGATGGCCCGGGCCTCGATCTCCGCCAGGCTCATACCGGGCGCGGTGATCTCGTTGGGCTCCGGCGCGAACTGCTCGGGGAGGTGGTGCGATTCGATGAGCGGCCCGCGACAGAGGATGAAGGCATGTTCGATGGCGTTCTCGAGCTCGCGGACGTTCCCCGGCCAATCGTGCCGCATGAACCGGGCGAGCACCTCGTCGCTTACCCCGGCGATATCCTTCCCTCGGAGGGCGTTGAACCGCGCGATGAAATGGTCCAGCAGGAGCGGGATGTCCTCGCGACGTTCGCGCAACGGCGGGAGCCGCAGACGCAGGACGTTGATCCGATAGTAGAGATCTTGCCGGAACGAGCCGTCGTCGAGCATCTCCTGCAGATTCCGGTTCGTCGCGCACAGCACCCGAACGTTGGACTTGACCGTCTCCACCGCGCCGAGCGGCTCGTATTGCCGTTCTTGCAGGACGCGGAGGAGACGAACCTGCAGCGCCGGGGAGATGTCCCCGATCTCATCCAGGAACAGTGTGCCGCCTTCGGCCATGGCGAATCGGCCCTTCTTCGCCTTCTTGGCGTCGGTGAACGCGCCGGCCTCATAGCCGAACAGCTCGCTCTCCAGGAGCGTATCGGGCAGGGCCCCACAGTTGACGGCCACGAACGGCTTCCCCTGCCGGGGGCTCAGGTTGTGGATGGCGCGGGCGAGCAGCTCCTTCCCGGTGCCGCTCTCGCCCTCGATGAGGACGGTGCTGTCGGACTCCGCGACCTCCGGAAGGATCTCAAAGATCCCCTGCATGAGGTGGTTCCGGCTGATGATGTCCTCGAACGTGTGTTGCTTGTTGAGCTCCTTGCGAAGGTGCTCGACGAGGCTCAGGTCGCGGAAGGTCTCGACCCCGCCGATGACGCGACCGTCCGCGTCCCGCAGCAGCGCCGTCGAGACGCTGATGGGCACACGGCTGCCGTCGGCGCGGACGATCCACACCGGTTGGTTGACGACCTGTTGGCCGGATTCCATGGTGCGGCGGAGCACGCAATCCCGCTCGCAGACGTTCGCGCGGAACACCTCACAACACGGTCGGCCGATCGCCTCCTCGCGGCTGATGCCCGTCGTTTCCTCGGCCGCGCGGTTGAAGGAGGTGATCCGCCAGTGCTCGTCGACCGTGAACACGCCGTCCGCGATGCTGTCGAGCACGGCGTTTTCCGCAGTATCGAGCGATGCGGCGGCCTCCTCGGCATGGGAAAGCACGTCGGACGATGCGGAGGGAGGCGTGTCTTCTGGAAGATGACTCATTGCAGGATCGGACTCGCAAGCCTATTCCACATGATATCAGAACGGAGCGTCGCACTCAAAGGCCTCGTCCGTCGTTGTCATCGATCTGCAAGGGAGACCTCATTCGCCTTGCCATTCTCCTTCAGATTGGATGTAATGATCGGTCCGCGTGACGCAAAGGAGGACGTGATCATGAACGCAAGGCAAGTAGTCTACTGGATTCTGGTTGTGGCGATGGCGGCTCCCCCCGCACTGGCCGTGCCGATCCACATCATCGTGGATATGGGCGAGTACCCGTCGGCCAAGGCGGCCTCCGACGACGAGGCCAACATCGGCTGGGACGACGGCAAGGACGCCGACGACATCATCTGCACGCAGTGCTTCGCCGCGCGCGAGCTCCAGGAATACCTCCGCAAGATCACGGGCGATACGGATCGCTTCGAGATCTATGACGACGACAAGGTGCCCGCGGAAGGCGAGCTGATCCTGCTCGGCAACATCGAGACGAACAAGGTCATCGCCAAGTGCGCCCCGCGGATGGGACAGGACCAGGCCGTCTTCGAAGCGTGCGGGCGCGAAGGCTTCATCATCGAGCGCGACGCGGTGGAGGGTGGCCGGCAGGTCATGGTCATCGGCGGCAAGACGCGGATCGGCACGCTCTACGGCGTCTACGGTCTGCTCGACTTGCTCGGCGTGCGGTGGTTCGCCCCGGGCCCCGACGGCGAAGAGGTCCCCCATCGCAAGATCGACAAGCTCTTCGCCTGCGACATCAGCGACAAGCCCAAGTTCCGCACCCGCGGCTTCCACGCGTGGGAGTACCGCGGCAATCCGGACTTCTTCGCCTGGATGACCCGCAACCGGATGAACTACTGGTGCGTGGAGAACAAGAACCGTCCCGGCATGAAGAAGCGCGGGATCCAGATGAACTGCGGCAACCACGTGCTGATTCCTCGGTTCCTCGGCCCTCGGAACGAGTACCCCTACAACCATCCCGAGTTCGACGGCGACAACGACAAGCCCACCGATCCCTATCCCCCCGGCGATCAGTACCAGGGCGACAAGAACGGCGACGGCAAGCTGACGTACTTCGAGGCCCATCCCGAATGGTACGCCCTGCGTAAGGACAAGTCCGGCAAGTACCGCCGCAGCGATCGCATCCACGGCGACGGCGGCGATAACTTCTGCACGTCCAACCCCCACGCCTTGGACGAGTTCTACAAGAACCTCGTCCAGGACATGATCGACGGGACGTGGAAGGACGCCGACAGCCTGAACTTCTGGACGCTCGACGGCGGGCGGTGGTGCGAGTGCGAGAAGTGCAAGGCGCTCGGCACGCGGACCGACCGCAACCTGCTGCTCGTGCATCGCTGCTGCGAGGAGTTCAAGAAAGCGCGGCGCGAAGGCCGGCTCAACCGCGAGATCATGATCTACTTCCTGGCGTATGCCGACGTCCTCGAGCCGCCGACGCGGCCGCTGCCCGAGGGTTTCGACTACGACCGCTGCATCGCGACGTACTTCCCCATCGCCCGGTGCTACGTCCATACGCTCAACGACCCGAAATGCACCGAGTACAACACACGTTATGAGAAGCACCTCAAGGGCTGGGCCATGGATCCGGACCGTCACTACAAGGGGCAGCTCTTCATCGGCGAATACTACAACGTCAGCGGCTACAAGTGCCTGCCCATCATGTTCGCCCGCACGATGGGCCCGGACATGAAGTACTACTACGACATGGGCGCGCGGCACATGCACTACATGCACTGCACGACCAAGAACTGGGGCACCAAGGCCCTGACGAACTACCAGTTCGCCAAGATGCTCTGGAACCCCGAGCTCGACCCCGACGCGCTGCTGGATGAATACTTCACGATGCGCTACGGCGAGGCCGCCGACGTCATGCGCAAGCTCTACGAGACGCTCGACACCGCGCTGTGCAACGTGACCGAGCTGAAGTACCGCCTGAGCCGCCGCCTCAGCCGGAACGCCAAGGACCTCTTCCCGAACAAGCACATGAAGTACGAGGAGACGCACTTCGAGAACAACGACGGGCCGGACCTGCTGCCGATGGTCCGGGCGATCGACCAATGCATGAAGCTGCTCGCCAAGGCCAAGGCGATGTCGCTGCCCGCGCGGATCCAGAACCGGCTGGCCGAAGACGAAGGCCCGCTCACGTACGCCCGAAACCTGCTGCACTTCTACGATGTCCTCGTCCGCGCCACGCAGCTGCTGCACGAGGGCAAGAAGGCCGAGGCCGTCAAGCTGCTGCCGGACGTCAAACGGCTCGGCAAGGCGCTGGAAAAGGACACCGTCAGCACGGCGAACTCGTCGTCGCACGCCAGCGCGCCCAACGCGCTCGTCGCCAGCTACGTGGTGCCGGCCTACCAGCGCGTGCTCGGCGCGCTGACGCCGCTGGATCCCAAGCAGGTCAAGGACTTCGAGGCCGGCAAGACGCTGACGATCCCGGGCAAGGAGTTCTACGGCGGCGGGCGGATGAAGTACGCCCACGGCTTCCAGCTGGCGCCGAAGAAGTCGCACGACAAGTACTGCGAGGAGGGCAACTTCGTCTACCCGAAGAGCACGGGCGCGTACAACACGATGAAGGCGTCGGTCAAGCTCGACGCGGTGCCCGCCGGCGGCCTGACGCTCACGCTCGTCGGCATGTCGTGTCCCGAGGGCGACGACAAGGACCTGCCCATCGTGGTGACCGTCAACGGCAAGAAGGTCTTCGGCGGCGAGGGCGGCTTTCCGGAGGCGTCGCTGACGCCGAAGGAGATTGCGGTGCCCGCCGAGGTGCTGAAGGCGGGGATCAACACGATGGCGATCGCGCTCGACGTCGCGAAGGGCTCGGTCGGCAGCCGGCCGTGGTTCGGCGTCGCGCGGGTCGAGCTGAAGACGAGGTAGCGGCGACGACACCTCGAGACGGGGATGCGGCGACACGTCGACCCCCTCGACCAACACTACAACGCAACGTAGTGGCTTTGCGGCGTGAGCACCCCCCTCTTGTGCTGCCCAAAACGCGGATCAAGTCGGCGATCTGGTCGACCTTGCGCTGTAGTCCTAACACTACAGCGCAAAGTAATCTGGGGGACTATGCAGCTATTCAGGTTACGTACTCCGCCATGGAAAGCGGGATGCAAGGCACCAACCATGCCGTCGCCAAGGACTTATCGATGGCTCGCTCCGGCAAACGAGGGCGACCTTGCGCTGTAGTGCTAAGCCGAAAGGCCCGATCCGAGCGATCGTGTCTCAACCGCGGCCGCTCGGCCTGTCGAGGCCGTGCCCGAGGCCTGCCGTGGGCCTTGCGGGACCGGCACACGTCACCCACGACGATGCAGAGCCGGCCTCCGGGGACGAGTAGGTTGTAGCAATTCCGCCAGACCTTCAGCAGCTCAGCCATGAACTCCTGCCGGCTCTCGATGTGCCCAAGCTGGGCCCCGGCACGATCATCTTCGTACTGCTTGAGGTTCCAATACGGCGGTGACGTGACGACAAGATATACTTGCGTTTCGTTCGGGAGGCCCGGCAACGTTCTCGCGTCGCCGGTGTAGATCCTGTGCGCGTTCTTCAGGATGTCAGGACGCCGGGCCCACGCACGCCTCTTCGCCGCGAACTTGTCCCGCAGGCTTGCTTCCATGCTTCCGTGCTCAGACATGGGCATCGCACCCGCCCTTGCAGCCAACGTACCGCGCTGCCGAATCCTCAAGCATGCTTCGCGTCACGGGATGCCCTGGCGTCTCCAGGACCGCTAGATGTTAGCCTGATGTGAGGTTTGCGGCAATCCCTTTTCCGGAGCCGCAGAGGCCGGGTGCCATCGGCGATGCGGAAGGCCCAAACCGAGCGCCCGATCGTTCCGCCGTTAACCTTTCTCTTCTTCCTTCTTCTCCTCCGACACGGGGCTGGTCGCGATGTCGGCCCAGGTGCGTTTGCCGTCGGTAGAAGTAGAACGGGGCGGACCCGCAACCGCAGGCCCGCCCCAGCACAGAGTCAAAGGACCTCCAACTTCTCACGTCCGACGCGGCTCAACGCACGACCTCCGGTTAGCACTACAGCGCAAAGTAATATGTGAAGCTTTGCAGCTGATAATGTTATGTTCCCAGCCATGGAAACCGGCCTGTGAGTCACCAACTATGCCGACCCCAAGGAGTTATCGATGGCTTCCTCCGGCAAACGAGGGCGACCTTGCGCTGTAGTGTTAGGCGTATCAGCCCTTTCGGAATCCGCTCATTCCAGTTGCTCAGCGAAACCCAGGACTCTCGTCTCGAACGTGAACCGAAGTCGTTCAGGATTGACGAAGCGAACGCGCTTGGTAACATTCGCACCTCCAGGCAAGATCCCTTCGGAGAGAAGAGGTGAAAGATCAACGTAGGGACGTCCATCCGGAGTCACCCCATCAGCCACCGCGAGTGAGACAGCCGGATCCGAGACATTGTCGATCACCAGCCAGAGCGGCGATACAACATTCACGCTGGACACATTCAGAACGGTTGCGTCATAACTAGTCTCACCTGTCGCTCTGTCGTATACCGGTGTCCCCAGTGAAACAAAAACGTATTCTTCAAGTGTTACCGGTTGCTTGACTAGCCCGATGTCATGCACAAGCGCGTCGCCGGGCGCCAGCGTAATCTCCTCCGATAGGTGGGAGTCGTATCCCGCCAAGCTGCCGGACACCCGGACGGATCCGGGAAGAACATTCGACAGGACGAACGTGCCGTCTGCAGTAGTAATATCACTGCTGTCGCCAGCGGCTACTCTGACACTCGCCAAAGGAAGGCCGGTTGCGGCATCCGTCACCGTCCCCGTTATTGAGCCTCTTGGCGTGGGCTCAACCGCCACCTGCACGGCCGCCCCACTCTCCGAGACGTCGGCACTGATGACGGCATCCTCGGCGCGATCGGGCTGGAAGGTACCCGTTCGAACCACCTCACTGACAGGAAGTCCCTCGGACATGTGCTTCACGCGCAGCGTATACGCACCGGCTCCGGTGCCGTGAAGCTTCACTTCGTAGTTTCCTGGAATCAGCTTCGGTACACGAATCTCGCGTGGATGACTCGCGGGCCCAGAATAGTCTCCGCCAGGGATCTCCGCCAACTCCACGATGGATTGCTCGCCCCCACCTTCATCCACAACGAACGTGCCAAGATGGCGCCCGGCAGGATCCACGATGCCGATGTGCCCCGGCGACTCAAGCGAGAAAGCTAGGCCCTGTTCCATCAAGACAGTTCCCACGGTCGCGCAACTGCAGAGATAATCCAGTTCCTTTCTCGGAACGAAGCCTATGTAAGAACCATGAGAACCCTCTCTGCCAGCAAGGCGCTTGAGTGTCCCGTTCAGCCCAGCGCTTCCATCGCCGAGGAAGCCATTGACCAGACGATCTCTCCAGCTTGAAAGGTTCGAGCGGCGTCGAGCCAACTCGGCGTCGGGAAACCAATCTCTTATCATATTCGTGAAGCTAGAGCCATTCTCCTCCAACGCCTTATCCACAACATAGACGCCTTGATATAGCTTAGAAGAGACAAGCCAGTTGATATCCTCGATTGCCTCTCCACTCACAGCGCCGCTTACTTGGACTCCATTTAGTGCGTAGTTCTTCAGAGGCCTCTCCCACCATTTCCCTTCAAGCGTTGCACAAAGCACAACACCCTGCTGCAACTCCTCATGTTCGAGCCTATCTAGAACACTGCCAACCCCAAAACGCACAGCAGATATTCCCAGAACTGAGTCTCTAGCTAACTCCGGTTACTAGCTCCTTGCGGGTCATGGCTTT
>CAZKCX010000258.1:7813-8890 GCA_964550865.1 uncultured Planctomycetales bacterium | reverse complement strand
CTGAACTCCCAGCGCCGAAGGTGAGCTACGAGCACAAGCCCGCGAGGGTTACGCTCGACGACAAGAGGTGGCTCCAGGTCGACGGCAAGCCGTTCTTCCCGCGGATGCTCTTCCTGCCACAGGGAATGGAGGGCATCAAGCAAGCGGGCTTCAACACGGTGCTGACGGGCCACGACAAGCCGGACGACAAGGGGCAATGGATCTCGGCAAACCTGCAGACGCTCGAGACGGCGAAGAAGCAAGGACTCTGGGTGGTGCTGCATGTGTGCAATCTGCTGCGGGGAGACCGCGCGCAGTTTGCCGAGCTGCGACAACTCGTCCTTGCCCTGAAGGACCATCCGGCCTTGTTGGGATGGTATACGGCCGACGAGCCGTCGGGAAACGTGACGAGCATTGCAAAGCTCCGAACCGGCTATCAGCTGATCAAGAAGCATGATGCGGCGCATCCGGTGTTCCTGCTGGAGAACACGCCGGCGTTCTTCGCGTATTGGGCCCGCGGCACGTGCGACGTCTTCCTGGCCGATCCTTACGTAATTCCCTCGCCGGGCGCCGAGAAGGTCGCCGACTGGACCGACGCGGCCGGCAAGGCCGTCGGGAAGGGACAGGCCGTCATGATGTGCCTCCAGGCGCACGGCCCCCCATGGTACGCGCGGTATCCGTCCCCGAACGAATCCCGTGCGATGGCCATGCTCGCCGTGATCCACGGGGCAACGGGACTGGGCTGGTGGGCACACGGCCCCGCCAAAGAGAGTCCTGCGTGGTCGCACTATCGCGCGATTACGTCCGAAGCGGCGCGTGTCGCCTTCGGGATGCGTCAGGCGGCGAAGCGTGAGCTGAAGGTCGACAAGGCCGCGCACGCGCTCTCGATGCAGGTGGGAGAGGTTGCATTTGTCACGACGGTGGACTGCTCGAAGAAGGACATGCCGGTGAGCGTCTCCGCCCAGGGCGAGAAGGCCAAAGGCGCCAAGCTCCCGGCACTTCCCGAAATTGCACCCGGTCCCCCCCCGGCACCGAAACCCGCGCCGAAGAAGGCCGAGACAAAACCGGAACCGAAGGAGAAGCCGGAGCCAACGCCGA
>CAZKCX010000258.1:0-7713 GCA_964550865.1 uncultured Planctomycetales bacterium | reverse complement strand
AGACCCAGCCGGCACCCTCCACGAAACCGGCGCCCAAACCGGAGACGAAACCCGCCCCCAAGAAGGCCGAGACCAAACCCGCCAAGAAGCCTGCGCCAAAGACAGAGCCAGCGCCGAAGAAGGCCGAGCCCAAGCCGGAACCGAAGAAGAAACCGGAGCCCCCAAAGAAGCCGGAGCCAACCCCGAAGACCCAGCCGGCACCCTCCACGAAACCGGCGCCCAAACCGGAGACGAAACCCGCGCCCAAGAAGGCCGAGCCCAAGCCGGCTTCGAAGCCGACGACCACGACCTCTGCTCCGGCTACCCGACCGGGCCAGTGAGAAGGGATTCTGTTCGGCCCCTATTGCGGTGATCACCGCCCCCCCACGCCGCACATTCCTCGTACCGTATTCCACAAGTCGTGCGTTTATGAAGCGGCCGCACACGTCACTGTCCCTGCTCGGCCCGTGGCATTCCTGCCGCGCGGCCGTGCCGGACGAATTCCGAGGCCGGGCAACACGTAAGCATTTGGTTAAGGCACATTGATCGAGTCTTATCTTGCGGCTTGCCGTCTTCTAACAAAACGCCGTTAGCGTATGGGTCCAAGCTGGGCATCGGACCTGCACACGGCCTCGGATCCGAGGTCGACACGCGTCGAGTTCTCAAGTAAGGGGCGGCGTCGAACATGGGAATCAGTCGAAGCAACAAGCGGATCCTAGCCGGTGTGGGCGTTGCGATCCTTGCGGGATTGCTCTTTGGTGCCGCGCCGAACCTGCTCGGCGGAACGGAGATCTACACCGTCGACGGCGTGGTGACATGGATTGACTATAAGGCTCACCGCGCGTCGTTTGAGTTTGCGCATCCCACGGAGGGGACGCTGAAGGAGAAGGCGGCGTATGTGCCCGCGAAATGCCAGATTCGTATCGACGGGAAGGATGCCCGCTTCGAGGATCTGAAGGTAGGAGATAAGGGGATCGTGATCGGATCGTGGACCAAGCGAACCAAGAAGGTTGTTCCACTGTCGGTTCGCATCGAGCGGTCCGCCAAGAGCGAGTCGGATCTTCTGGCCTCGACCGGCAGTGGGGAGTGATCCTCCACGGGCCGGTAGTCGGTCAAGCCCTACGTAGCGATTGAACCAGCCATGCCACGCAGCAAGAAGGCCGTTTTCCTGTGTTTGGCGACCGTTGCGGTGCTCGCGGCGGCGTCGCTCGCGTATGCGCTGATCATACGCGGGCCGCTCCTCGGCGGGCCGATGGTGCAACTGCCTCGCACGGATTCCTTCGTCATCGTCTGGGAGATGCGTGAGGATCGTAGGACGTCGGCGCGCATTCAACGTCGCGAAGGCGAGTGGTCGGAACCTCAGAAGACCGCTTGCGAGGGTGGGCGGTGCGAGGCCACCTTCACGGGCCTGAACCCGGGAACGTTCTACGCCTACGAGATCCGCTATGCACCCGTCGACCCCAATGTCGAGCCCTTGGCAGAGGGCCTAACGAGGACCGACCCGGGGCGAGGGGGACCGTTTCGGTTCCTCGCGTTCGGCGACAGCGGGTCGGGGTATGACCAGCAGTATGAGCTGGGCAAGCTGATGGCCGGCTACGACGCCGACGTCGCCGTGCATACGGGCGATGTGGTGTATCCGAACGGCAAGGCGTCGCACTACTCGCGCAAGTTCTATCGACCGTACGAGGAATTGCTCGCGCGGACGGTCTTCTTCCCTTCATTGGGTAATCACGACTGGGACGACTATCGGGGCGGACCGTACTTCGACCAGTTCACGCTGCCGAAGAACGGGCCGAAGGATACCATCCCCGAACGGCACTACTGGTTCGACTTCGGCGACGTCCGGTTCATCTCCCTGGATACCGATGCATCGTTCCGCTCCATGCGGACCCACATCGCGCCCTGGCTGGAACGCGTGTTGGCGGATGCGGGCGACCGATGGAAGATCGCCTACTTCCACCATGCCGTCTACACCAACGGCGATCACGCGCCGCGGGGCAAGGTTCTTCAGGTCATCATGCCCATCCTCGAGCGCTGGCGCGCGCACGTCGTTCTGGTCGGACACAACCACATGTACGAACGTTCGCGCCCGGTGCTGGACGGACGCGTGGTTTCCCCGGAGGTCGGAATCGTCCATGTGACGACCGGCGCGGGCGGCGCGAAGCTGCAGACCATCGAGAAGCCGAAGCCGGACTACCTCGTTCTCCAGAACGATTCGATGTGTAGCTTTACGGTGGTGGACGTCACGCCGGAGCAGCTGGCCTTTCGACAGATCGGCCTGGACGGCGCGGTCATGGACGAATTCGTGGTAGGGCATCGCATTCGAACGCTGCCTACCACCCAGACCGATGCGGTCTCCATGGCCCGGTAGGTCCGTTCGACCGGCACGGACGAGGCGTGGAGATTTCAAGGTTGGTGGTGCCGATCGCGCTGGGTCGGTGGTGGGCCGAGCGGGATCGAAGCGGGCGGGTCGGCTGTTCGCAGTAAGAGCGAGGGTTCTTTGACGACATCGACGGTACAGCCTGAACGCGCGGTGCGGACATCGCCAGCACCGCGGCTCCCCACGCAACCCGACCGGCCGAATGGAAAGGTCTGGGTCCTTGCCCTGCTGGGCTGGAGCGCCGTGCTGGCGTTCTATCATCTCGAGGGCGGCGCGGAGTTCGAGCCTACCGACTGCTGGGTCTCCCAAACCGCGCGGGAGATGCTCGAGCGCGGCGACTGGTTCATGCCGTACTTCAGCGGCGAGATGCGACTGCAGAAGTCGCCCGGTCCGTATTGGGCCGTGATGCTCGCCAGCCTCTGGCACGATTCGGGGGTCACCAAGGGCACGACGAGAATCCCGAGCGCGATCGCAGCCATCGTGCTGGTAATGACCGTGTTCTGGCTGGCATGGCGCATCGCGGGGCGTCGCGAGGCGATCTTCGCCGGGTTTGCCGCGGCGTCGAGCATTCTCTTTCTCTACTGGTCACACCGGGGCGCAAGCGATCTCGGACTCGCGTCGCTCGTTGCGGTCTCGCTCGCCTTCTTGTGGGTGGGCACGGCGTGCGAGCCGGCGGGACGAAGACGGATCGCCTTCTGGATGGTGGGCTATCTCGCCGCTGGGTTGGGCATGCTCTACAAGATGCCGATGCCGCTGGCCTGCGTCGGTTTGCCCGCGCTGGTCTACCTCACGGTGACGGGGCGCTGGCGGCTGCTGTGGAACAAATGGCACTTGGTGGGGATCGTGCTCTTCCTGCTTCCCTGGCTGCCTTGGGCGATCGCGGTCTTCTGGGTGGAGCCGACCGCCCTGGCCAAGTGGCGTCTCGAGTACTGGCATCGCTTCACGGGCGAACTGCCGAACGTCGAAGAGCAGAAGCATTGGAAGGCGTACCTGATCTACCTCATCCCCCCGCTGGTCTTCACCGTACCGTATACGCTCTCTCTCCCGGCGGCTCTCGCGCGATCGTTTCGCGCCGACGCCCGCGTCAACCGGGACGGCATGGTCTTCCTCTTGATCTGGTTCTTCAGCCTGCTGGCATTCTTTACCGCATCGGTGGGGAAGGAGGTCCGGTACTTTTTGCCCGCCCTGCCGCCCTTGTTCGTCCTGTTGGGCATTGAATTGGCGCACTTCTTCGATCGCCGAGAGACCACGTCGATCCGTAGGGATCGACTCGGGGCGATCGCGACGTACGTTCTGGTGCCTGCCGCCATGATCGGCGGGGTCTTCGGCTTGTACGAATGGTGTCGGCACGACGGCCGCTTCCCCTGGTCGGAGGTCTGGCCGCCCTACGCGGTGGCGGCCGCGATCTTCAGCACCGGGGCGTGTCTCTCGGCGTGGCTGTACCAACGGCAGAGCAAGAATGCCTCGTTCGCGGCGCTGGTGGGAACGATGTGGTGCGCCTGGTTCTGGATCTGGCCGCAGCTTATGCCGTTGCTGGCCAACGAAGCGCCCTTCATCGAGTTCGCGCATCAGCTGCGAGACAAGCTGCCCGAGGAGTATCACGCCGGGCTGAAGCAGATCGGCAGCCAGGACTCGCGGATCATCTGGTACAGCGACGTCCGCTTCCCTCGCATCATCGACCAGCTCGATCTGCTTGAGATGCAGGGCGGAGACAAGCGCGATCTCCGGAAGGAGGAACGGATCGTCGCCAACGAGATGATTCGGCAGCTCCAAGGCGAAGAGCCGGTGCTCTTCGTGGCGAGTCGACCGCACTACGTACGATTCCTGATCGAGGCGCCGCGGCAGCTCGCCGAAGAAGGTCGAGAGTTCCCGGAGAGCCATCTCTGGCTTCAAACGTCCATCGGGCAACGGCACAAGCATTTCATCCTCTTTGGAAACAACAAGCCGCCCTGGCCCGAACCCGAGCTCACTCCGCCGTCGCAGAGGCTTCTCGAGGCTGTGCGCGAGCGAGGGGAAACGCCCACGGAGCAAGCGGCGCCGACATCGACACCTTCGACACAATCTTCTGCCCAAAGCGAGAAAGGACGCGCTGGTGAAGAACCACGTGGATGAGGCAAGGCGCTCGCGATCCCTCCCCTCCCGAACTGCCCCACGAGAAAGGGTCTCGTTCGGCGGCTGGGTCTTCGTGGCGGGACTCCTGCTGGCGGCATCGCCCGTCCATGCGGCGGAGGACGCACAGACCTTCGTGGCGACCGTCAAGAAGACGCTCACCGATCCGTGGGTCATCTTCGGGTTCGCCGCCCAGTCGATGTTCATGATGCGCTTCGTGATCCAGTGGATCGCCAGCGAGCGGCGCAGGCGGAGTCACGTCCCCTTGGCCTTCTGGTACTTCTCGCTCGCAGGGGGCGTGATGCTTCTCAGCTACGCGATCCGCCGCCAGGACCCGGTCTTCATGTTCGGCCAGGCGCTGGGCTGCTTCATCTACATCCGGAACCTGATCCTGATCTACCGACGTCGGCTGGTGGCGGCACGGCACCGCAAGGCGCGTCGCGCCCGTCAGGCCTCGCTGGTAGATCGGCTTCTCGAAGACGACGGGCTCGAGGAGCAAGAGCCAGAGGCGGAACCCGAGCCGGTTCTTGTCGCTCGGCCCTCCGAGGGTCGCGCTTCCTGATCCGTGGAGAACGTCCTCGTGCGCGAGTCGCTGGATCTATCCGTTGTCGTACCCATCTACAACGAGCGGGACAATATCCGGCCGCTCGTCCGAGATACCGTGGCGGAGCTCGACACGCTCGGGATGTCCTACGAGATCCTGCTCGTCGATGACGGCAGCACGGACGGATCGGCTGAAGAGCTCGATGGCGTTGCCCTCGATCATCCTTCCGTCCGTGTGATCCATTTCGCCTACAACTGTGGACAGACGCTGGCCATCGCGGCCGGCATGGACGAATCGACCGGACGTGTGATTGTCCCCATGGACGGGGATCGGCAGAACGACCCTGCCGACATCGGACGGCTGATCGCGAAGCTCGCGGAGGGATACGCCTGCGTTAGCGGTTGGCGCAAGGATCGGCAAGACGCCGGCCTGCGACGTCTCGTCTCCCGCGCGGCCAATCGCATCATCAACGGATTGTCCGGCGTGCCGGTGCACGATCTCGGATGCACGCTCAAGGCATATCGTGCCGGTGCGATCGATCCGCGCGAGCTCTTCGGTGAGATGCATCGATTCCTTCCCCAACTCGTCATGGCCCGGGGCGGACGCGTCACCGAGCTGGTCGTCAAGCACCATCCGCGCACGGCCGGTCAAAGCAAGTACGGCTTCGGGCGGATCGCGCGGGTCGTCTCGGACATCGTGCTGATCCGGATTCTGCTGAAGTACCGAACACGGCCGTCGCACCTATTCGCGAAGCTCGCCCAGCATATCGTCTTGTGCGGCCTGGGCGTCTTCCTCGCAAGCCTGGCCGTCGAACTCGCAGCCGGTTGGTCGCTGTGGTGGGTCGGTTTCCTCACGGCCGTGATTCTGGCGACCGGATCCGTCGTCCTTCTGGGCATCGGGTGGGCGTGCGAGCTCATCGTCCGCACCCGCTATCTGCTGGGCGATCGACCGCAGTGGACGATCGCCCGTCGTGTCAACTTCCCTGAGGCCTCGGCAGAGGAAGACGCCAACGATCTGGCCGAGACCGCCGTCAGCTACTGAGGCGGTTTCCCCCGTGACGTGCTGCTCGGCGGCTCAGGCCGCACATGCAGCAGGTGGATGTTGTGGTCCGTCCACGCCAATTCGGCAACGTGGTGCGTCCGGTCGCCGAACCGCTCCTCCGTTCGTTCTCGAACCTTGACGCGTGCGAGCAGGTAGAACGGTTGCCCCCCTGCCTCGACGAGTAGGTCGTCCAGCGTCCTGGGCCAGACAATGGATCGTTCGCAGTAGTACCCCAGGTCTCCGAGCTCTCCCGCACGATCGCTCCCCGGCTTGTCCGACAGGACGAAGAGCGGGGCACCGGGCGGAACGAGCCGATCGACCTCCTTCGCCGTCGGTCGCAGCGAGCCCATCGAGGAGCGCAGCGGCAGGTACGCGTAGACCTGCGTGATCTTGACCGCGAGCAAGACGACGCACGCCGCCAGACCCAGCCGAAGGCCCGGCGAACCCGCCCCGCTTCGGACCCCCGCGCCGGCGGCAAGAAGCATGAGCACCGCCGACGCGATCATGGCGGCGACCGGCGGACCGACCGCAACACCTTCGGGCTCGAGCACGTCCGCAACCAGCAAAACGGCTAGCCCCGCAAGCGCGACCCCTGCGACCAAGGCCAATCCGAAGAGCCCTCGAACGACGAACGTCCCCACCTGTCGCGGACGTTCGCCGACGTACCCCCGATCAATCTGCCACCACGCCCACGCACCCAGCAACGTGATGCCCCCGACAATGAGGAACCAGTAACGGGCCGCCTTGGCATGCACGAAGAGCAAGAACAGGGCGTTCGGCACCAGCCAGGCCATCAGCCACATATGCTTGGGATTGCCGTCGATACCCAGGGACCGACGAACCTCCGGCATCAGGACGAGCAACGCGAAGACACTGGCCGGAAAGGCCGCTGCCAGCAGCAAGGGGATGCCGAGTGGCAGCTCGGCTACGTAGCCCAGCGAGTGCGGGACGACTCTCGCAAGGGCCTCAAGCAAGACGAACTTCCCCACGCGGGAGCCGCTACCGGCTGCATCTGTCAATGCAACGTACCAGGCGGCTACCGCCGCGACGGCGAGCGCGGCCAGGCAGAGGTGAATCGGGTGCAGGGCGAAGCGGATCGCCTCGCGTCCAGCCGGCCGCGCACGGCGCTCCATCCAGATCAAGCCGAGGATCGTCAGCCACACCGTCACCAGCACGTGAGGGGCCTTCCAGTAGCTCCCCGCCAACGCGGAGAGGTAGCACGCGAGTAACGCCCCCCAGCGCAAGGCGCCCCTGGCTACCCATGCCCTGCCCAACAGCACGACCGCCAGGGTCGTTAGGGCCAGCACGCCCATGTCCAAGTCGGCCCGCATGCCGTAGTTGAGAAGCATCAGGTTGCCGGCGGCGATCACGACGGCCGTCGGTCCCGCGCGTCCGTCAATCAGCCACCGCGCGGCGCAGTAGATCGTTAGCAGATAGACGACCCCCAACGCACACGACGGCCACCGTGCGACTTGTTCGTCAAAACGACCAAGCCGCGAGGCCAATACCCGCGTCGTCCAGGCGTATAGCGGAAGCTTGCGCAGGTAGACACGATCGTGTACGGTCGGTGTGATCGCATCGTCGCGAGCAAGCATCTCCTTGACGACGACGGCCCGCAGCGCCTCCATCCCTGTGAAGTCGCCTACGTCGGAGCCCCAGA
>CAZKCX010000257.1:0-8890 GCA_964550865.1 uncultured Planctomycetales bacterium | reverse complement strand
AGTGGATCGCGGCATGCGGCGCCTTCGGCGTCTTCGCGTGGCGGACGATTCTATGGCTCTTCCTCGGACTGCCGAACCTCCGGAACTGGCGTCTGCTCCCGCCGCAGATGTACCTGATCGGCACCTTGAGCGTTCCGGTGATCATGGTCACGGGGATGTTCGTCGGGTTCGTGCTGGCCGCGGAGGCGATCGTCCAGCTCGAGAACGTCGGTCTGGGGGATCGCATCGGCGTCCTGGTGAACCTTGCCGTGGTTCGCGAGTTGGGTCCGGTGCTTGCGGGCACGATGTTGGCGGGCCGTGTCGGGGGGGCGCTCGCGGCGGAGCTGGGCACGATGAACGTCACCGAGCAGATCGACGCGCTCCGCGCGATGGGGGCCGATCCGATTCGATACCTTGTGGCGCCTCGCTTCCTCGCCTGTGTGTTGCTGACGCCGTTCCTGACGCTCTACTGCGACGTGATGGGCGCCTTGGGCGGATGGCTGATCTCCGTGAACGTCTTTGGCCTGCAGTCCGAGCCGTACTGGTACTATACGGAGATGGCCATCGAGAACTGGGATCTGTATACGGGCCTGGCCAAAAGCGTGATCTTCGGCGCGGCGATCGGGCTGGTGAGTTGTTACAAGGGGTTCACGTGCGGACATGGCGCGGAGGGCGTCGGGCGGGCGTGCACGCAGTCGTTCGTGACGAGCTTCATGGCGATCCTGCTGATCGACTTCGCGTTGATCCTGATCTTCCAGAATACGTACGAGCAGATCTGGGGCGTGAAGCCGCTCATGTAGACTCGGAGGCCAAAGCGGCCTCCGCTCGGTGGAGAACAATGCCGGACGGGCATCCGATCATCGAGCTAAACGGGGTGTACAAGACGCTGGGGCATCTCCCGGTCTTGCAGGGCGTGGACCTCCGGTTGGAGAAGGGTCAGACCACGGTCATTATCGGCGAGTCGGGGGTGGGCAAGAGCGTTACGCTTAAGCACATCGTCGGGTTGATGGCGCCCGACCGCGGTGATGTCTGGTTCTGCAGCGAGAGCGCCTTCGGTGGCCGACGCGTCCGCGTACCCGATCTGACGCACGTGGAGCTCGTGGAGCTGCGGAGGCATTTCGGGTTCCTGTTTCAAATGGGCGCGTTGTTCGATTCGATGACGGCCGGCGAGAACGTGGGCTTTCCCCTGCGGGAGCACACGAAGCTGTCGCGGGCGGAAATCGACAAGCGCGTGGCCCGTAAGCTGGCGTTGGTCGGTCTCGACGGCATCCAGGACAAGCGGCCGGCGGAGTTGTCGGGTGGACAGAAGAAGCGCGTGGCATTGGCCCGGGCGATTTCGCTCGACCCCGAGGTGATCCTCTACGATGAACCGACCACCGGGCTGGACCCCGTGCGGGGTGACGTCATCAACGAGCTTATCCGTCGCCTCCAGGCCGAGCTGGAGGTCACGAGTGTCGTGGTTACCCACGACATGGCCAGCGCGTACAAGGTGGGAGATCGGATCATCCTGCTGCATGGTGGACAATTCATCGCGGACGGCTCTCCGGACGAGATCCGCGCGAGCACCGATCCGCGGGTGCAGCGGTTCATCATGGGAAAGGCCAGCGAAGAAGACTTGTGCCCCTTAAGCGAGGGTTAGCGGACCCATGAACGAATACCGTCGCAACGTATTGGTTGGTCTCTTCCTCATCGCAGGCTTGGCGGGCCTGCTGTGGCTGTCCATCATGTTCGGCGAGGTAGCCACTTGGCTTTTCGGGGGACGGACCTACCGCGTGGACGCGTTCTTCGACAACGTCTCGAACATCATCAAGGGCGATGAGATCCACATGAAGGGCGTGCGCGTGGGTCACGTCGAAGACGTGGGATTCCGCGACCCGTCGCATCCGGAGAAGGGCGTGCGGATCGAGATGGCCATCATGAACAAATGGCGGATCCCTCGCTCGGCCTATGTTCGCGTCGAGCTGCAGGCCATGAGCTTTGCGCGGTCGTTCGTGAAGATCATCGTGCCACCCGGGGAGGTCGATGGGTTTCTACCACAAGACGGGACGGCCGCATTGCAAGGCGAGACGATCAGTGCGTTCGACTCGATGTTCCCCCCGGACGTGGTCAACACGTTGCAGAAGGCCACCGGGCAGATCGGCGATCTGGCGGAGGCGTTGACCCCCGTGGCCGAGGACCTGCATCAGCTCCTCAAGCCGACCGACCTGGAGCTTCTGGACAATCCCAAGGCCGGCGCCGAGCGGATCTCGGCGAATCTCTACACGGCCGCACAACGTTTGGACTCGGCCCTCAAGCACTTCAACGACGTGCTGGGCGACCCGAACACCAAGAGCAGCATCCGCATTACCGTGGAGAACCTTCGCGAGATGTCGGAGAAGGGCAAGGCCGTCATGGAGGATTTCAAGGCCGTCGCCAAGCGGGCGAGGTTCGTCGCCGAAGACACGCAGGCCATCGCCGGCAAGGTGAACAAGCTGGTGGACAAGGCCAACGGGCAGTTGGACGACATCACCCGCGCGATCGTCACGGACGCCGAGAAGCTCGGGCGGTTCTTCGATCAACTCAACGTCGCGGGCGAGAAGCTCGCCAAGGGCGAGGGGACCGCGGGCAAGTTCCTTTCCGATCCCGAGCTGTACGAATCGATGGTCCTGACGATGAAGCGGTTGCAGCTCGCCGTCGAGGACATGAGCGGGCTGATCAAGGAGTGGAAGCGCGAGGGCCTCAACGTCAAGGGCGTCGGGATGTTCAAGTAGACGCAGGGATCCCGGAGTCGGCGGCACTCGGGATGCGGGAATTCACGCAGTGAATCGTTCAGCCGGGGAACATCTGGAACGCGCGGCGGATCTTCTCCCGACGGGCGTGGCTTTCGCGGTTGCCGTTTTGGAGCAGGTGCCCGAATCGGGGCATGTCGGCGGGGACCTGGCTCTTGGCCATCCGCTTCCATCCCTTGTTCATGCCGTGGATGAATAGTGCGGACGTCAGGCTTCGCGTCCGCAAGAACGTGCGGAGCGTTCGCTTCCACACCCATGGTTGTTTGGCTGCCTCATAGCGCAATTCGAAGATCGCGTCGTCGAGCTGCTCGGGCGTCATGCGCGCGGGGGTATAGACCGTCTCCGTGAAGGTGTATCGCTCCCAGTCCTCGGGATAGTCCTTCGCGACGATCTTGCCCTGGTC
Source organism: uncultured Planctomycetales bacterium (assembly GCA_964550865.1). GTDB lineage: Bacteria > Planctomycetota > Phycisphaerae > UBA1845 > JAFGLZ01 > JAFGLZ01. Next base: position 5,740 of record CAZKCX010000257.1, on the reverse strand, counting down.
GAGGAAACGCTGATACAGACGTGTGCCCGGTAGGGGCGTCAGGTTCGTGATTTGGATCGTGTCCACGCCGAGGCGGACGGACTCGAGGGCGGTATCGGCGACGGTGTTGATGTCGTCGGCGTCACCGCCGATCACGAACGCGCCGAAGAGCGAGATCCCCGCTTCGTGGTAGGCGTCGACGAGACGCTGGTAGTCGTCCAGCCGCTTCTTGTTGAACCGCTCGCCGTAGGCCTCCAGCGTGTCGGGGTTGAAGCTCTCGAAGCCGACGAGCATGCCGCGACATCCCGCCTTGTAGGCGAGCGTAAGCCCCTCAGGGTCGTCGCCCATGTTGATCGTGGTCTGGCTGCACCACAGCTTCCGCTTGCCCGCGGCGATGATCTTTCGGCAGAGCTCCTTCGACCATTCCGCGTGCTTGGCGTTCGTGCCGAAAAAGTTGTCGTCCACCACGAAGACGAACGGATTCTTGATCTGGTTCCATTCGGCGATGATCTCGTCCATGGGCCGACGGCGGATCTTCGATCCGTTGAAGAGCGTCACGCCGCAGTAGTCGCAGTTGACGGGGCAGCCGCGCGATGTCTGGATCGCTGCGACGTCGTACTTCCCGTTGATGGGTTGGGCGTTTGGGTCGGCCTCGCCGATTCCGGCCGAGAGTTCGGGGAGTCCGCCGTCGTAGCGCTTGGCCAACCGGCCGGCGGCGGCGTCGGCCAGGATCTGGGGCCACGTGGTGTCGGCCTCGCCATGGGCGACGCAGTCGACGTGTTGCGCGGCCTCCTCCGGGCATGCCCACGCGTGCGGACCGCCCATGACGGTGGTGAGTCCCCGCCGGCGGCAGAGGTCCGCGATCTTGTACGCACGGGTCGCCGAGCTGGTGTAGGAGGTGATGCCCACGAGGTCGTAGCGGTCGGGATGGAGGCTCTGCTCGGTGATATCGGCCCCGAAAATCTCGTCGAGGATGTCCACCCGGTGCTCCGGCGGCGTGAGCTTCACCAGGACCTGGAGACCGAGATGGGGGATCTTGCTCCCGATGGTGGCGTAGCCCTGCATCCTGCGGGCCATGGGGTTCACGAGGGCGATTCGCATGGTGCAATCCGTTGGTGGCTCTGTGAGGCCCACGTCAAACGGGTCAGCATAGATCTGACGGGCGGCAGGGTCAAGGTGCCGGGGCGGCCTCTGCGCGGCGCCTCCTTGCGCGCATGTGCAGGATGAAGAGGAGCAGCGTGGCGAAGGCGGCCAGGCAGGTGAACAGTGCGTTGATCCGCGTGAGGTCTTTGCTCGCGCCGAAGAGGTAGCCGATGATCTCCTCCTGAAAGATCGGGCCGATGCTCCCGAGGCCGTTGATGATCCCGACGGCCGTGATGGCTTCCCGCTTTCCGCCGACGCCGATGACGGCCGTCCCGACGATCAGGCTGTCCGGTCCATAGATCATGAAGCCGACGAGGCCGTACGCGATCACCAGGTAGATCGGCTTGAGGCTGCCGAAGGCGACGGCGAAGCCGAAGGCGCCCGTCATGCCGAGGCACATGATCAGGCAGAGCGCTCGCCAGTTGCCGCGGAAGACGCGGTCGAGCAACACGCCGGTCAGGATCATCGGGACGATGCCGGCGATGTCGAAGACGAGCGAGTAGAAGGCTGCGCTGGACGGATCGACGTCCATCGCGGTCGTCAGGAAGTAGGCCGTCCAGGAATCGAGGGCGTACCGCAGGAACTTCAGGAAGAAGTAGATCAGGCCCATCATGAGGACGGTGGGCGTGAGGAGGACCTTGAAGAAGAACGCCCATCCCGCGCGCCCGGTCGCGCCCTGCTCGGCCTCCGTGGCGACCTCGCTCTCATCGCCGACGAGCGGCGCGAGGTCGACGTCCTCCGGACGGTTGCGCTGCCAGGCGAGATACAGGACCCAGCTGCCGAGCATGGCCGTCGCGCATGCCCAGTACGAGATTCGCCAGGCCGCGTAGGCCCAGAGCCCTCCGGTGAAGGTGGCCAGGATCAGCCCGACCAGAAACTTGCAGCCGAGGTTCCCCACCACGTAGCAGGTGGACCACATGCCCATGATGGTGCCGCGCTCGTGCCCGCGGATCCACGGGGCGACGGCGCCGACGTTCCCCGGCCACCCGCTGGCCTGGGCAAACCCGTTGACGATCATGAAGCCGAAGAAGACCGGGTAGCTGTGCGTAAACCCGAACAGGATATTGCAGCCGAGCGTGATGGCCATGCCACAGAGGACCAGGACGCGGGAGCCGGTCCGCCGCCCGAGGGCCCCGTTGACGAACTGTCCCACCATGTAGGCCGCGAGGAAGGCCGTCCAGATGTGCGCGAGGTCCGACGTGCTCCAACCCAACTCCTCCTGAATCGGGGCCTTGAGCACGCCGTAGGCCTTGCGGCAGAAGTAGTAGCCCACGTAGCTCAGGTAGGTCGCGATCAGGATCTTCCGTCGCCACCGCCGGTGCTCGGGCGTCAAGGGAAAGGCGGACGGCGGCGGGACGGTCGTCGGTGTGCTGTTCACGTTCGTTCCTTGTTCCTCCGGGCCGGCGGCGAGCGTAGCCGTGCTCTGTTTGGATTCGATGTGGTTTCGGCTAGCTCGGGATGAAGTCGGTCTTCGGCGTAATCTGGAGGACGGTCTCGGCCAGGAGCTTCGCGGCGTTCTCCAGGTCCGACAGCCCGACGACCTCGACCGGCGTATGCATATAGCGATTGGGGATGCTGACCAGCCCCGCGGCCACGCCGGAGCGCGAGATCTGAATCACGTTGGCGTCTGTTCCCGTGGCGCGGGGTTCGCCCTCTCGCTGATGGGGGATCTTCTTCCGGCGTCCCGCGTCCAGCAGCATCTGGCCGAGCGCCGGGTTGATGTTCGGGCCGATCGAGACGACGGGGCCCTTGCCGATCGACAGATCGCCGACGACGGTCTTCTCGACGCCGGGGTAATCGGCGGAGTGCGTGACGTCCACGGCGATGCCGACGAGCGGATCGATGCCGAAGCATGAGGTCCGCGCGCCCCGCAGGCCGACCTCTTCCTGGACGGTGCTGACGGCGTAGACGGCACACTGGCACTTGCGGCGAGAGGCCTTGATCAAGCGCAACGCTTCCAACACCACAAACGCCCCGACCTTGTCGTCCATTCCGGGGGAGGAGACCAGATCGCCGCCGAGCTCCGTCACGCCGAGCTTGTAGGTGATCGGATCGCCGATCGAGACCATCTTCTCGGCCGTCTTCTTGTCCTTCGCCCCGATGTCGAGGAAGAGGGTGTTCAGCTCGACCTTGCCCTGGTTCCGTTCGTCGGGCTTCATCAGGTGGATGGGTTTGCGGCCGATGACGCCCTCGACGGGACCCTTGACCGTGTGCACCGTGAGGGCCAGGCCCGGCACGACCGTCGCGTCGATGCCGCCGATGGGACCGAAGTAGACGTAGCCGTCCTCGGTGATGTACCGGACCATGAAGCCGATCTGGTCGATGTGGCCGGCGAACATGACGCGCGGTGAGCCCTTCGGGTTTAGCGCGACGATCGTGTTGCCATGGACGTCCAGGGAGATCTCGTCGGCGAAGGGATCCATCCGTTCCCGGACGATCCGCTGGGCGGGTTGCTCGAAGCCGGAGGGAGACGGCGTTTCCAGGAGCTCATAGAGGAATTCTCTCGATTCGTTGTGCATGGTGATCCCCTGCCTGAAGGCGAAGTCGTGGAACGGCCCGAAGCGGACGTTGTACGGGCTGGAAGGGCGTATGGCAAGTTCTGGGTTTCGGCACGCGGGGAACGTCGCTTGCTTCGCGGTCGTCAGGGTTGGAGCTCGAACCGTCGGCCGCCGTAGGCGACGAGCTCGACGGGGCTTCCGCGGAGCCGTCGAATGAGGCGGCGGACCTCCAGCGGCGAGGTGGCCTGCACCTCCTGGATCGTGCGGAGGACCATGCCGTCTCGTAGCCCTGCGCGCTCGGCGGACGAGTTCGGGCGGACATAGGTTACGAGCAGGCCGACGTACTCGGTGTCCGGGGGATCGTCGAGCTTGAGGTTGCCGGCCTGATCGCGTCCGAGCGGGACGAGCGTCAGGCCGCGCCAATGGATCGGGCCGGCGCGTTCGGCATCGGTCGGCTCGCGTCGCGTGAGCGTGGCCTCGACGTTGCGAACGCGGTCTCCCCGATGCAGGGTAAGGACGATCTTCTGTCCGGGCGGCGTGCAGCCGACCATGCGCACAAGGTGGTCGGCACTGAAGACCTCTTGGCCGTCGACCTTGTAGACGATGTCTCCCGGTTTGATGCGTGCGCGATGCGCGGGGCTGTCCGGATCGACGGTGTCGACCAAGGCGCCGCGGTTTCTCGGCACATCCGCGACGGCCCGCTCCGTATCGTCGGGCGTTCGAACCAGCACGCCGAGGAAGCCGTACTCCACGTCCTGGCCGTCGACGAGCTGATCGATGATCTTGCGGGTCCGTCGGCTGATCGGGACGGCGAAGCCGACGCCCTCGCTCTTGCCGCTTCGCCCGGTACGGGTGCTGATGGCTGTGACGATGCCCGCAAGCCGCCCACGGATGTCGAACAGCGGCCCGCCGGAGTTGCCGGGGATGATAGAGGCGGTGGTGACGATCAAGTTGCCGTAGTAGCGGTCGTCGGCCGCGCCGAGAAGCGGGAGCTGCTGGTGGAGGGCCGAGACCACGCCCCAGCTCATCCAGGCGCTGCCCATGTCCGAGGCGTGGCCAAACGGGTTGCCCATGGCGAAGACGAGATGTCCTTGCCGCAGGTCGGCCACGTCGCCCATGAGGGCGGGTTGGAGATCCGTTGCCCCGATCTGCAGCACCGCCAGGTCGCTGCGGCGGTCGGATTGGACGATCGAGGCGACGTGCTCCGTGCCGTCGTGCAGGCGGATCAGGATCTCCTCGGCGCGCTGGATGACGTGCTGGTTCGTCAGGATCATGCCGTCGGAGCGAATGATGACGCCGCTGCCCGCGCCGTAGGTCCGGCGCCCCTCGGGCGAACGACGCGCGCCGCGGGCCGAACCCGTCGTGGAGGCGGCTCCGTCGGGCTGGCGGGCCGCCCGGATCGTGACGACGGAGGGGGCGACGCGCTCGGCGAGGGTCTCGAAGGCCTTTTGAAGCGATTCGAGGTCGACGGTGGAGTTCGCCAGGACCGGCTGGGGGTCGGTCGTATCGCGATCCGCGGCGGCAACATGCCGCGCGGTCGCAACCGTCGCGGCGAGCACCACCGAGACGATCAAGCACCGTTTTCGCAGGCGAGAGCAACCCATCTCGGCATCGATTGTACCGATGGCGATTCGATTCGCCAAACGACAGGGGAAAAGGGGGCTACTCTTCTCGTGCGTATGCCCTTTTGGTAATGGGGGATCATAAGGACACGGCACCGATCCAGCCGTGCGAGGTGATGCCCAAAGAAAAGTAGCCTGTCCCCCTTTTCCGGCTACTTCTTCTTGGCCTTCTTGTCGCCCTTGCCGGCGACGGCCTTCGCCGGCTCTTCGTCCTCCTCTTGGGCAGTCTGGGCTTCGGCTCCTTCCGCGGGTTGCTCGGGCACAATGAGGCCACGCTTGGTGAGGATGGCCTTCTCGATCTCTTCCGCCAGGTCGGTGTTGTCCTTGAGGAACTGCTTGACGTTCTCGCGACCCTGGCCGAGACGGACGTCGCCGTAGTTGAACCACGCGCCGCTCTTTTCGACGATGCCCTCGTCCACGGCGAGGTCGAGCAGGTCGCCCTCGCGGCTGATGCCCGTCTCGAACATCAGATCGAACTCGGCGCTGCGGAAGGGCGGG
>CAZKCX010000256.1:0-8908 GCA_964550865.1 uncultured Planctomycetales bacterium | reverse complement strand
GCCCCCATGCCTTCCTTGGTTCCCCAACCTGCCTGAGGGCTGAACGGTTACGATGAAGAGAGGCGGGCCGGCCGACCCCAACGGAAGGCCATCCTCGAACGGCTCGAAACGCTCACGCCGCGGGAGCGCGAGATCCTCGACCTGGTGATCGAAGGCAAGACGAGTCGGGCCATCGCGGCCGATCTGGGCCTGAGTCCGAAGACCGTGGACAACCATCGATTGAATATGATGGAGAAGCTTCAGGTGGACAACGTGGTGACGTTGGTTCGAACGGTGCTCAGCGTGATCTCCGAGTCCGAACGTTCGGCCTCGTAGCGGTGGAACAGCCTCGCGCCGGCCCGAAAGCCGATCGACGACCGACCTCCTTCTCGTAGACGGCGCATCGCTTCCGCGGCTCTCCTTCCTTATCGGAACCCCTCCCTCCCGCCACGCAAGTTGGCGGCGCCGATTCGGACTATTTCGGCTTCTTTCGAAGATCATGGTCCACACCGGGCCCGGTAAAACGCGGCGTCTTGAGCAGAGATGCCCGGTGAGGGGATTACGTAAGCAGATTCACCTAGATGGGGCCGTCCATTTCTTATCCACATCCTTTCCCGTCGATCCGATCAGGTCGGCAGGCCACGGGAGATTACGCGTTTCATGCTTGGTCTCCCCTTTGTTCCCAACTGGCTTGCCCCCGGAGGTGAGATCCAACGACGCCGAACGGGGCTTTGCGGCTGGGGGTATTCCTCCGCGGGGGAGTCCCCGGAGCCATCGGGGATGGTCCGGGAGCGCGAAAGCGAGCCACGGGGCGACCCTGCACGGGGCAAGGTCGCCAGAAGAGACGGATGGACGACGCACGCATCGGGAGACTTGGCATGTTCAAGCGGATGAAACTGGGTACGAAGATCGCCACGGGCTTTGGGGCGCTTCTGGTCATTGCCGTTGCGTTGGGCGGCTTGGCCGTCTGGAGCATGTGGGGCGTCCAGGCGCAGTCGGAGATGCTCGCGCACGAGTATGCGCCGGAAGTGGACCTGGCCAACAACGTCGAGCGACACTCGCTGCTGACGATGTACAGCATGCGCGGCTACGCCTTGTCGGAAGAGGACAAGTACCTCAAGGAAGGGCAGAAGGAGCTGGAACAGGTCAAGAAGTATCTCGAGGACTGCCAGGAGCTGGCGGACAAATCCGAGAATCTGGTGAAGCTGAAACAGCAGGTGGGACCGGTCCGCAACAACGTCAACAAGTACGAGCAGCTCGCCCAACAGACGGTCGCAAAGAACAAGCAGATCGCCGAGGACCGCACGCACCTGGATACCGCAGCCGCTGCCTACATGAAGAACTGCGCGGACTTTCTCAAGAGCCAGAACGAGGCCTTCAAGCGAGACTTGACCGAGCGGCAGGAGAAGATCCGCCTCGTCTCACAGATCGTAGACCTGGGCACGGACGTACGGGTCACCAACTTCAAGTCCCAGGCGACCGGGGATCCCAAGCTGATGACCCAGGCCATCGAGACGTTGGACTCCCTGGGGAAGCTCACCGATCCGCTGCGCAAGATCACCAAGCTGGAGGCGGACATCCAGCGTATCGACGCCACCGAGAAGGCGGCCGACGGATACAAGCAGGCGATGCAGGCCTTCCTTGCCGAGTTCAAGAAGGGCGACAAGGCCAGCAAGGATCTTCTCGAAAAGCACCGCAAGGCGATGGACGAGAACGCCGGGAAGTACGTCACCAATTGCAAGGAGTTCCTCGCCGCCCAGCAGGAAGCCTTGGCCAAGGACATGACCGAGCGGCACCACAAGCTGGAGGTCTGCAATGACATCATCGACATCGGAAACGCCACGCGCATCGCGTGCTTCAAGTCGCAGGCCATGCGCGACCCCGACATCATCCGCGAGGCGAACAAGAACTTCGAGGCGATGGCGAAGATGTTCGAGGATCTCCGAGGCATTACCCGAAACGAGGAGAACATCAAGCAGATCGAGAATACGCAAAAGGCGGCCAGCGACTACAAGACGGCGATGAACTCGCTGCTGACGAATTGGCTGGCCGTGCAGGAGCTGAACAAGCAGCGCGGCGCTGCGGCGGATGTTGTCCTTGCCGGAGCACAGGAGACGGCCAAGGGTGGCGTGGAAGGCACGCTTCGGGTTGCGAACGAGGCCTCTTCGTCCCTGGCCACGGCGTCGAGTGTCATGCTGATCGGTCTGGCGGTGGCGGTGGTCCTGGGCATCGCGCTGGCGATCGTGATCACCAAGGGCATCACGGGCCCGCTGAATCGAATTATCGCAGGCTTGAACGAAGGCGCCGATCAGGTCAACGATGCGGCCGGGCAGGTCTCGACCTCCAGCCAGCAGCTGGCCGAGGGTGCCTCGGAACAGGCGTCCAGCCTGGAGGAGACCTCGAGCGCCCTGGAAGAGATGGCGGCCATGGCGCGGCAGAACGCGGAAAACGCCAACCAGGCGAACGACTTCATGACCGAAGCGAACCAGGTCATCGGCGAGGCCGACGGGGCCATGAAGGAAACCAGCAAGGCCATGACCGAGATCTCCGAGGCCAGTGATCAAATCAGCAAGATCATCAAGGTGATCGAGGAGATCGCCTTCCAGACGAATCTGCTGGCCCTGAACGCCGCGGTCGAGGCGGCCCGGGCGGGCGAGCACGGCAAGGGCTTCGCGGTCGTCGCCGACGAGGTCCGCAACCTGGCTCAACGGGCGGCCGAAGCGGCCCGCGAGACCGGGACATTGATCGAGCAGACCGTTGCCCGTGTCCAGCGCGGTGTCGAGCTGAACCAGTCGACCACCGAGAGCTTCACCAAGATCGGCGAATCGGCCCAGAAGGTCTCGGACCTGATCAATCAGATCGCCCGTGCGTCGTCCGAGCAGGCCCAGGGCGTGGAGCAGGTCAACACGGCCGTCGCCCAGATGGACAAGGTCACCCAGTCGAACGCCGCCGGCGCGGAAGAGTCCGCCAGCGCGTCCGAGGAGATGTCGGCCCAGGCCGGGAACGTTCGCGGCATGGTCGAGGAGTTGATCGGCATGGTCGGTGGTTCGAAATCACAGGCCGCCAAGGGGGGAACCACCAAGAAGAAGACCTCGACCGCCGGCAAGATCACGCATCACCCCGTGGCGTCGCTGCACAAAGAGTCGTCCTCGGCCGACTCGATGAACGACTGGAATGAGGAGGCGGAAGCCGCGACGGCCACCACGGAGACCGAGGGCGCTGACGGCCTAAAGGACTTTTAGTGTGTGACGTCTGGGCGGCCAAGAAAGCGGCCGCCGACGTTTGCTCAACCCACTTGCCGTCTCGTGACGGCCGAGCGCCGCTCGTCCGAACCGCCGGGCAATCCTAGGCGGAACGGGCGAGCGGCTCCTTTCTGCGCACGAACGGCGGGAATCCTGCGGGGAAGCCGGACCTTAGCCCGCTTCGATGAGCCAGGAGATCAGCCTGCGGAGATCGACGGCCTGATAGCTGCCCCCCGTCTGCTCGGCCATCTCTTCCAACCCCGGCGCGCGCTCCCGCAGCGCCAGGCAGCGAAGCGTGATCCCCGCGTCGCGGATCTGCCGGACGATCTCGGCCCGAACTTCGGGCGCGGGCCCCTTGGCCGCCAGAATGCAGAGCACCGCCGGTCGGAGATCAAGGGCGGCACGAATCCCTTGGGCGGCATCGGTGACGCCGCTGGGCTGCGTCTCGTCCAACAGGCGGATGGCCGCCTCACGACTGGCCGGTGTATTGCCCGCAACCGCCAGGACCTCCGGCTTGCCCTCGCTCCATACGACGACGCCGAAGCGCTGTCGCACACGGAGGGTGTCGAGCGATCGCTGCACCGCCCCGCGGACCCCGTCGAAATAGCCCTCCAACGCGCTGCTGCTGTCGACGACGTACACCACCGGATCGCCGTCGAGCGGCATGCCGATGCAGCTCGGTCCGGTCGCGTCGAGGAAGGGATTATGCCCGGGCTTGTAGATGTTCGGATCGGGGCCGGAGGGCGATCGCCCGGCGACGACGACCACGATCGCGATGACGATCAGCACGACGGCGCCGCCCGCGCCGCCCAGGAGGATCGGCAGCCGGGCCCAGATCGGACGTCGGTCGGCATCCGCGGAATGGTCGCCTTGCGGCGAATCCGGTTCCGGGTTCGCGGGTTCCTGAGTGGTCATGGTCGTCCCCTGATCTGTGCTGCTACTGCCCCGGCGCCCAGAGATACATGAATCGCGGTGTCGACGGCCGGAACCAGTCGGGCAGGTTCACGTTGAGAAGATTGACCGTCGAAGGCTGACCGGCCGGTGCCTGGGCGTAGTAGTTCGGCGCCCATCCCAGCGGGCGATGGTACATGACGACACGGACCTTCTCCGCCCCGCATCGTTCCTTGGCCACGGCGATGCCTTCGCGGATCGAGCCGATGCGGTCGACGAGCCCGTTCTTCAGGGCCTCCTGGGCCGAATAGACTCGCCCGTCGGCCAGTTCCCGGATTCGGTCGGGGGAAAGCTCGGGTCGCCCGCGCTCCACGGCCCGCAGGAAGCCCTCGTAGTAGTTGTCGATGAGGCCCTGGAAGATCTTGCGGTCTTGTTCGGTCATGTCGCGGAAGGGCGAGCCGGCGTCCTTGAGCGGGCCCGACTTGAACACGTTGGTCTTGATATACAGCTTGTTCAGGGCGCCGCTGAAATTCACGGTCAGCATGATCACGCCGATGCTGCCTGTGACGGTCGTGGGGTGTGCCACGATCTCATCGCACGCGCAGGCCACGTAGTAGCCGCCGCTCGTGGCCAGATCGAGCATCATCGCGACGACCGGCCGCCCGGTCCGCTCCTTGAAGGCCAACACCTCTTCGTACATCAGGTGGCTGGCCGTGACGCCGCCGCCCGGCGTGTTGATCCGAAGGACGACGGCCTTGACCTGGTCGTCCTGGGCGGCGCGATTGAGCTTCTCGGTCAGAAACGCGACGGGGTTCTCGCCGCGGGTCAGCAACCCGCCCCGCTCTCGATTCATCAAGACCCCGCTGATGTCGACGACGGCGATCTTGTCCGTCACGACCAGGCCCGGCTCGCGGATGATGTCCGTCTCCTCGAGCGTCTTGTCCACGGGGATCGGCGTGATCTTGTATCCGCCGGTCGCGCGACAGCCGCACAGCGCGATCGACAGGACGAGCGCGGTGGGAACGGCGAACAGTCCGTAGCGCGTGGTTCGTGGGTGTCTCACAATCGTGCCTCCAGAACAGCGGCGGTGGATGATGGGAATTGTAGTCGGCCCCGTCGCGCGGGGGAAGGAAGAGCTGGAGGTCGCAGGGCGCCCTGTGTCGCCGAAGACATCGTGTGGGCGACTCTCACCGAAGCTCCACCACGCCCCAGAGATCAAGCCTCGGTACGCGAAGGGATAGCTTGCCGTTCGCGTGTGTCACCTCAACGGGTTGGACGATGTCAAGTTCGCGGGGGTCGACGTCCGGCGGCAGCTTGGCGAGCAGCTTCGGCTGGTGGAGCGTGGCCTTGCGAAAGGTCCGCCCGGGAAACAGACCTTCGTCGACAACCACGGTGAAGGGTCCCTTGCCCTTCATCCTCCGCGCCTTGGCGTCGTAGTCGCGATTCAACACATGGATCGTGACGGGCGCGGACGCATCGTCCGGCACCGCGCGCGGCAAGACCCACAGGCCTTTCGCGCCCTTCACATGAATCGGCCGCGGCAGCGAACCGGGGAGCTTCTGGCCGGACCAGGGCAGGACCGGCCGTCCGTCGGCGAGCTTCCGGAGGCGGATCTTCAACGTCTCGGGCGTGTGCTTCGAGTCGGCCAGCAGGATCGTCGAGCAGCCGGCCAGGTCGTCGGCGGATACTCGGCGTTCCAGGAGATCGTTTCCCTCCAGCGCCGTGCAGAAGGGGACGTGGGCGTCGGCGAGCTCACCACAAATGCGGTGCATGGGCCAGCGACGATGCTGCACGGCCTCGGCGGTGAGGACCACGGCCGTGGTGGCGATCGTCTCGTGGCGGTCCAGTAGCGGGGCGATCTGCTTGATGAACCTCGCCAGGCATGCGTAATGGTCCGTGACCGCGCGATAGGTGTCGGACCCCTTTACCGGGTCCATGACCCACGCGCGATAGGGGATCATCATGTGATGGCCCATCGCGTACGCCAGGGCCACCCACGTGCAGACGAGCGTCGGCCGCTGATCGGTCTTCATCAGATACCACTCGTAGCCGTGGGCGGTCGTGGCGACGGGCTTGCCGAAGGTATCGCCGAGCTTGTAGGCCAGCACGGGCACGTGCGGGACCGTGCACTGCTTGGCCTGGTGGGCGAGCTCGGTCGTCATGAAGTCCAGCAGAGGGATCGTCGGGTACTTGATCCACGAGCCGGCGTGGGCGTTCGCCGAGAGCGGCATGGGTTTGCCGGAGCGCTTCCGCGCGCGCTCGCACAGCGCGCGGAGGAAGTCCCGTACGGAGAAGAGCTGGTAGCGGACGTACTCGCGCCAGAGCGGCGCCGACCGGGGCTTGCCGCCGTGCGATCGGATGAACTCCCGATAATCGAATCCGTCGAGCGATTCGATGCCGGCCTCGCGCCATACCTTCTCCGGCAGCTTGCGGAGGTAGGCCGCAAACCCGGCGACGCAGCGATCGCAGAAGCAGCCGGGCTTCTTGGCGAGCAGGGCGTATCCGCTCATGCAGGGCTCATCGACGTGCAAGGCGTTCGCGCCCGTGGCCACGAGCGCGTCCATCTGTTTGCGGAACCACTCGCGGGCCTCCGGATGGCGCAGGCACGCCATGGGGATCTTCCATCGCTTGAGGAGCCAGGGGACGCCGACGAGCTCCCCGTCGAGGTCGACCACCCCGTGCTTCTTCAGGTCGATGCCCAGCTCGGCGGCTTCTTGGAAGGCGGCCTCGTTGTCCTTGCGGAACCTCCAGAAGAGGCCGACGTGGTTCGAGTCGCGGTTGCCCTGGCAGACGAGGAAGCGGCCGCCTTCCTGCACGGCCGCCAGGTCGATCGCATTGAACCGGACGCCCGCGGAAAGGGCACGCGCGATGACTTCCCGTCGTTTGGCGAGGGGCTTCTCGCCATACCCGAGCTGACCGCCCCACGCGATGACGTCCAGGCAGTACTTGGCGATGGTGTCGGTGTTGCGCTCCTGGTACATCGCGATGATGTCGCTCCGCTTGAGGAGGTCCCCGCGCGTGCGGACGCACCGCGGACCGTCGGCCGCGAGATCGGTTGCCATCAGCGCCAGCGGAAATAGGATGGGCAACGGGTTCGGCATGGGATCCTCCTTGGGGCTCGGGAGCGCCGGGGCTTGCGTCTAAGCTGTTCGCAACAATGTCTGAACAGTCGAGCAGCTCTGCCTTTTGTGGCCCAGCCGCCCTCGGCTGGGATCTTTCCACGGTTCACGGCCGGGGGCGGCCGTGCCACACTGTTCGATCTTTGCTGCAAGCAGCTTAGAGCCGCCGCGGCTCGAACCGACACACATACGCCAAGCGACGGCGCGATGCAACATGACGGCATGGGCGCCACGGAAGCGAAAGGAGCGCGTGACGATAATGAACCGACGCGAATTCATGAAGACGGCGATGGCGGGCTCGACGGCGTTGGCCGCGCCGTCGCCGGCGTTCGCCGAAAGCGCCACGCCTCGGCGGCCGAACATCGTGCTGATCCTGGCCGATGACCTGGGCTGGGGCGACATGGGCTGCTATGGCCACAAGCACGTCCGAACGCCGAATCTGGATCGGCTCGCGCGGGAAGGCGTGCGGATGACAAGCTTCTACGCCGACGCACCCGTCTGCTCGCCGACGCGCGCGGCGCTCCTCACGGGACGCCTGCCGCAGCGCAACGGCCTGACGAACGTGATCGAGACGACCGACCACGAGACGCGCCTGCGACCCGAGGAGACGCTGATCGCCGAGGTGCTCCAGGACGCCGGCTATGCAACGGGCGTCGTGGGCAAATGGCACCTCGGTGAGCCGTGGCCCGCGCGGCCCAATCGCCGAGGGTTCGATTTCTTCTACGGTGGGCTTCTGGGTGGGATGGACTTCTTCCGCCACGATTTCGTGAACGCTCAGCACGACCTCTGGCGGAACGACACGCCCATTCGCCGGGAAGGGGAGTACATCACCGATCTGCTCGGGCAAGAGGCAGCGGCCTTTGTGGGGCGACACAAGAAAGACCCGTTCTTCTTGTATCTCGCGTTCCAGGCCGTGCACACCTCGATGGGCTCGCAGAGCCGCGGCGACATCCAGGCCCCGGCGCGGTGGCGGAAACGATACGAGGGCAAGGGCCTTTCCGAGCGCGAGGTGAAGTACTACGCCGCCGTCAGCGCGATGGACGAGGCGATCGGCAAGGTGCTGGAGTCGCTGGACGAGGCCGGCCTCGCCGACGACACGGTGGTGCTCTTCACGTCGGACAACGGCCCGGAACCTCGGTGGCCGGGGTCGAGCGGTCCCTTCTTCGGGACGAAGCACACGTTATGGGAAGGGGGGATCCGCGTGCCGATGATCGCCCGCTGGCCTAAGCGTCTGTCGGCCGGCGAGGTCCGCGACGCCTGCGGCATCACGCACGACCTGGCGACGACGATCTTGTCGATGACGGGCATCGACAAGCCGGCGAACCTGGTCCTGGACGGGATCGACCTGACACCGATCTTGCAGGGGCGGGTCCCCGAACGGCCCCGAACGCTTTGCTGGTCGTACATCCGCGACACGCTGGCAATCTCGCGCGAGAAGGCCGTTCGCTCGGGTCGATGGAAGTGGCTCAACGGGGCGCTATACGACCTCAAAGACGATCCGAAGGAATCGCGCGACCTGTTCGCGCAGCATCCGGACGTGGCCGCCAGGCTCGAGAACGCCTGGAACCTCTGGATCCGGCAGTTTCCGCGGGAGGTCGAGCGTTGGGCGGGCCGTGAGCCGAAGCCCCATCGCCGGAGCAAGTGGCACTAGTGTTGTGTCGCAACTCATTCGATGGG
>CAZKCX010000255.1:0-8964 GCA_964550865.1 uncultured Planctomycetales bacterium | reverse complement strand
GGACATGTGGGTAGCCCAGCCGCGCTCGGCTGGAGAGGACATGTGTGTGGCCCAGCCGCCCTCGGCTGGGCAGGAGCGGGAATCGCCGGGCCATGCCGGAAGACACGGTCGGGGGGGTGCCGTGCGACATCGAGAATCTACCTGCGGCCGAACTCGTCACACGCATCGAGGTAGCACTCGATCGATTCGATCGGCACCGTGTAGGGGAGGTGGTTCCCCACCGCGAAGAAGTAGCCCGGGCAGCCGCGCCCCACGTCGGCGCAACGCTTGACCTCCGCACGGATCTCCGCGGGACCCTTGAACTGCAGGATGCGTGAATCCGCGTTGCCGATGATCACGTGCGTCCGTCCGTAGTGCTCGACGATGCGCTCCAAGCTCGTGAGCGGCTCGAAGATGAACCCCTCGGCCCCGGCGCGCGCCAAGTCGTCTACGAACACGTCGAAGTTTCCGTCCGAGCAGAAGAGGACCTTGATCCCCGCCTCGCGCAGAGGCTTCCACATCCGCTCGTGCCGGGGGAAAACGTGCTCCCGCATCCACTCGGGCGAGAAGACCGGTCCCGAGGCCCAGGCAATATCGTCGTGGCAGAGGAAGACCGGAACCTCCGCACGGATGTGCGCCTCGACGACAAGCATCGTGATCTCAAAGAACCCTTCCATCACGCGATCGAAACGATCGGGGTCCGTCATCGCGGCCGTCAGGAACAGCTCCCACCCGAACGTCACGATCGGCCACGTAAAGACAGAGTTGTAGAACCCTCCGGGGAAGACCGCGTCGTCGTACGCACCTTGCCCTTGCTCGTAGCTGCGACGGACGTCGTCGGTGAGCGCGTCGAGGCTTGGCAGGTCCGCCGCGGCCACGGGGTCGAACCGCAGCACGTCCTCTTCCGTCTTCAGGTCGTAGTGAGACGCCCAGGGTGTCTCGGTCTCGTAGAACTTGGCGCGACCCATATCGGCGCGGGGCAGGCCCCATTCACGCCCATAGACGGACCACACAAAATCGTAATCGAGGGCCCGGGCCAGCGCGGGGCCGGCCTTCGCCCGGCCCTCCTCCCTCTCCGGGTCGATGTCCGTGATCTTCTGAATGAATCGGCGGTGTGAGAGGTACTCCGTGTGCGGGATGTGGTCGGTCGGCTCGAGGTCCAAGGCGCGCCTTCCGCGATCGTAACTCATGCTGTCTTGCCTCCCCGCGTGCACGCCGTCCGCGGCGCGAGATCACGTCTTCTTCCCGGTGGAGCAACCCATGCAGCGGCATTCTTCCCGATCCGCCTGCCTGTGGCAATCGTGATGGCGCATCGCACGATGCACAAGATGTTACGCACGCGCTGCAGGATGCATGCCACGCGAAACGTCCGCGCCGGACGGATCCGGATGGTTGGGCGCGGTTGGGCATGTTTCACTCCACCCGCGTCCCGCCGGCGCGCAAGACATGCCTGCCGATTTCAAGAAACGCTCGGCTTTTCGTTGCTTCACAACGTCAGAGGAGGGAGAGGCGGCGTTTGGCCAGGGCAACCAGCCCAATCCCCAGAGAAAGCAGGAGCAGGCCCGAAGCCGGGACGCTGCCACATTTGAAGTAGGCTTCTACCTCCCGATGCGTGTCCATCAGGACCGTGATCGTGAGATTGGCGTCGGCCTGGGCGAAGTTGGCGTCGCCGGGATGGTTCGGATCGTAGACGACCCAGTACTCGAACTCCTTCCCGCCGCCCGTGATGGCCGTCAGCGTGACTTCGGTCCCCTCGGGGAACTCCGGGGCATTGGGGTCCGTCGGGGTTGGGGCCATCTCGATCCGGTCCAGATCCGTGTTGATGACCGTCAAGTCCAGGGTTTTGTAGTCCGCGATCTGGTCGTCGATCCAATCCGCGAACATGCTGACGCGGACGTCGTATCCGACGTCGCCGAAATCCAGGTAGTTCGGATCCCCATAGGACACGGTAACCGCATAATGCAGGCCCGCGATGTAGAGCTGCCCGCCCTCTTCCAAGAACGTCGGACCGCCGGAATCGCCGGCGGCAAGCATGACCTCCTTGTCCATCCCGAGCGTTCCGGGGGGGAGAGGCCCGGGTACCGTCGGACCGTCGAAGTCCATCAAGATGTACTCGCCCTGTATGAGGTTCAAGCGGTTGTAGCCATAGCGCTTCGTGCCGCGTGGATAGTTGGCCTCGTCCGGGCCGCTCCAGCCGGTCCCGCTCACACCGTACCCGACCAGAATGCCCTCTTCCCCGACCTCACCGGCCTGCCGGTACAGCGGGTAGCCCACCAGGCCGGTGCTTCGGTCCAACCGACCCACGGCGACCTCCGACTCCGAATGCAGAAATCGCTGGGTGATCTGGAACGTGTGAGCTCCGTCCTCCAGGTGCAGCACGAACTCGTAGTCGCTCGGTTGTCCGTGGGAAAGCGTGTGGCAGGCGGTGAGGATATGCCACGGGTCGATGAGCACGGCGCTCGAACCCGCGCCGCCAAGGTACTTGAGCTGCCCGACGCGATCGTAGTCCGACGGCGGCGTGACCTCGTGATTGTCCGGATCATCGCTCACGAGAATTGCCTGTGAAGGGGAAACGGCGGCCAGGTATGCTCCAGCGGCAACGACAAGGACGCGCTTCATCGACATGAAGAAAAGGATCCCGGGTTTTGATGCCTGAAACAGATTTGCCCGTCGATCGCAGGGATCGGACCGCACAGCCGTTGCATTATAGTCCGAGAACGCCCACGAAATCAGCAGCCAACCGAAAAATCGAGAAATCTTAAGGGATTCCTGGGTCCCGGCTCCGAAGAAGACCTCACACGCTCGGCATGGGACCGAACAACTCCTCGACCTTGGCGGAAATGTCGGCGGAGCGCATCAGCGTCTCCCCGATGAGCAAGGCACCCGCCCCCGCCTTCTGCAGGCGAAGCACATCGTCGCGGGTCCTCACTCCGGATTCCGAGACGACGGGCGCGTCTTCTTCGAGGAGCCCGATCAGACGGGGGGTCGTGGCGAGATCGATCGTCTGTGTCTTGAGGTCTCGATTGTTGATGCCCAGCAAGCTGTATCGCCGGTGCGGGAAGCCGACGACGGAACGCATCTGCATCAGCGTGTCCGCCTCGTGAACCTCCAGCAGCGCGGTCAAGTTCAGCTCCGCCGCCAGGATCATCCAATCGAGCACCTGTTGCGGTGTGAGGATGTCGGCGATGAGCAGGATGGCGTCGGCACCGGCGGCCCTGGCCTCGTAGATCTGGTATTCGTCGATCATGAAGTCCTTGCGAAGAACGGGCAGCGGTACGACGTCCTTGATCTGCCGGATGAACTCCAACCGCCCTTGGAAGAACGGCTCGTCCGTCAGACAGCTGATCGCCGAGGCCCCGGCATGATGGTAGATCCGTGCGATCGCCTGCGGATCGAAGTCCTCGCGGATCAAGCCCGCGGACGGCGAGGCCTTCTTCACCTCCGCGATCAGATGGATCCCCCGGGGCGGCGTCGCCGCAATCGCGGCATAGAGATTCCTGGGACGCGGGGTATCGGACGCCTCTCGCTTGAGTTCGTCGAGCGGCCTTCTCGCCTTACGCTCGGCCACCTCGTTGGCCTTTGCGGCAACGATCTTGTCCAGCACGGTTCCCATCGGGCCTCTCGCAATCCGGAAGCGGTCTATCGTGCAAGCCGATGGATCAGAGTATACCACATCGGCGGTGGCCGTCTCCGATCGAGTCCCATCGAGCCATCAGTGTTGGGAAGGCGGTCCGTCCCGGGGCATTCCCTCGCCCGTGCGGTCTTCTATCCTGTCCGATAACCCTATACGAAAAGATTCTCGGACCAAGTTGCGGGGGTTAGCTCATGTCCGGTCCGCCGCCGGACGATACCCGAACGGGGTCCGGCCCGCGCGACGGACGCGGGGCGGGCGAGTTGCGCGGAGCCAGGGGCAGACCGTACAAGGCGTTGTGGCGTGTCGGAACTCCCGAAAAGCTACCCCATCATCCGATCCGGTCGCATCGACCAGGAAACCGTCGCCACGCTCGACGACGTGGTTCGCCTTCGGACCGAGGTGGCCATCATCGCACGCTTCGGACGCGGAGCCGACGATCGAGTCGTCCAGGCGGTGGCGGCCCGGCTCGAGCACGCCGACGAGAATGCCAGGCCGGAGCCACGCGACGCCGACGACGTCCGCGAGATCCTGCAGATCCTGCATGACGCCCATCATCCTGCGATCAGCGAGACCGCGACGAGCATCGACGCCGACTTCCCCGATGCAGCGCGCGGAATCCCCCTCAAGACCATTCACGAAGAGGCAGAAGAATTCCACAAGAGCGTGGCACAACAGATTCGTTCGTCCGGACTCGAGGACGCAGAGGCGCTGGCCCGAGACTACCTGAGCGCGGCCGGCGAAGCGACCGCCGACTCCACAACGACGGGACCCACCAGTGACGGAGACGTTGACATGAACGACCAGTCTGATCCTTCGACCGACCTGCCCCCAGACACG
The DNA here is from genome assembly GCA_964550865.1 of uncultured Planctomycetales bacterium. Taxonomy (GTDB): domain Bacteria; phylum Planctomycetota; class Phycisphaerae; order UBA1845; family JAFGLZ01; genus JAFGLZ01. Next base: position 4,514 of record CAZKCX010000255.1, on the reverse strand, counting down.
GAAACCGGCGAGCAGCCGCCGCAAGCCGCGGCTGTGGAAGAACCCGAAACCGGCTCGCTTGTGGACGACATCGGTGCCGGGGACCAGGCCGCGGACGAGGCCGTCGCCGCAGCCGTCGAGGCCGATCAAGAAGGACTGCAGGAGGCCGAGGCGGTCCTCAGCGATGCCAAGGCCGCCGCTGTGACAGCCGATGAGCCCGTCCCCGAGGAAGCCTCCGGGGAGACGTCCGAGGAGGCTGCATCCGATCAAGGACAACAATCCGCGGAGGGGACCGACGACATCGACGGAATGCTGGACACGTTGACGGCCGACATCGACGCTGTCCGCACCCTCGATACGGAGGAGGCGGATGCCCCCGATGAAACGGGCGACGGAGATCAGCCAGCCGCGACCCAAGACGGAATCGCCGAAGCAGCAGACGTTATGGAGACGGCGGCGGAAGATCCCCCTGACATCGCCGACCCGAGCGGCGAGACGTCGGCCGAACCCCCGGCCGACGCCTCCGTCGAGGTCGCCGACGAGGCGCCGACGGACGCAGCGTCCGTGGATGCCACGTCGGAAGCGCCGACTGTCGAAGATGCGTCTCAAGGGGAAGCCGAGGATGCCGCGGTCGTTGCCGAGGCCGAAACGGTCCGAGAAAGCGAGACGACCGAGGAGCTGGAGGGCGTGCTCGATTCGCTCTCGGTCGAGGCAGAGGCCCTAAGCGAAGGGAAAGACGCCGATCCGACCGACGAGTCGCTGCCGATCGAAACAGGGGAAGATGTGGAGGCCGCCCTCGCGGCCGGGATCGAGGCCTCGGACGAAGCTTCCGGCGAGGCCGCCGACCCGGATGTCATTGATGCGGTTGCGGAGGACCTTGCGGCTTCGGGAAATGCCGAGGAGGCCGACACGGATCCTGTCATGGATGCCGACGAAATCGGCGTGGACGATATGCTCAACGTGGCCGAGGCCGCCGCAAACAGCCTGGCCAGCGACATCGGCTCCGAACCGGAAGAGATCCCCGAGGCGTCCGCGTCGGAGGAGACAACGTCCGAGGCCACCGCGACCGACGAGTCGCAGCAGACCGCCGAAGAGGGGACGGCGGAACTCGAAGCGCTAGCGGACCAAACGACCACCCCTGTCGCCGGCCCGGCCGAAACGCCGACGATGGAGGACCTCGAAGCGGCCGACGCCGCCATCGCGGAGGCCCAAGCCCTCGGACAGACCGAAGAGGCCGAGGATGCCGAGCCGACACTGGTCGTCGTCGAGGACGCCTTCGAAGAGACGTCCGACAGCCTCGACCTCGATGAGGCGGACCGCGGCGATCCGGAGGCGGTCGATGCCGCTGCGTCCATGGAACATCCCATCGAGGAGCCGTGCGAAGACGATCGCCCTCCCGGCGGCTCCCAATCCTCCAGCGAGCTTCGCGGCGAGTTGGACGAGATCCGCTCGAGCCTGCACGCGCAGCTCGACCGCCTTTCGGCCCTACTGGATCGAATCGACGCCAAGGAGGACGAGGCCCAGAGCGTGCTCGACAAGGCCAATGCCTACAAGCAGGAAGCCGAGTCCGCGCGAGAGGAAGCCATGGCCGCGCTCGACGCCCAGAAGACCTACGACGAGGCACGCGCCGAGGCCGACCGCGCCCAGACTGCTGCCCACGAAGCGGAGGCCCGCGCGGAGGCGGCCAGGCAAGAGCTTCAGCATTTGCTGGAAGAACGCAAAGGGAGTTGACACATCTGGGCGGGGCGGTTCTCCGAGCCGCGTCGTGCTCCGCTTATTCACCGCTGCTCGAGAACGTACGGCCACCGGCCTGAGGACAGGCCGGCTCTGAATACAGGAAGCCTCGCGACCGGCCTGAGGACAGGGCGACTCTGAAGACCGCGGGCCCACGTCGATCAATCCAACCCGTACTCGCCCCGCCGCCGCGTCACGCGGTCGACGATCTCCTCGGACATCGTCAGCTCTTCGGGCCATTCGCGGACCTGGCCCTCGCCGGGAATCTTGCGTGTGGCGTCGATGCCCATCTTGCTGCCCGCGCCGAAGGCGGGCGCGGCGTGATCGAGGATGTCGAGCGGACCCTCAACCACAGCGGTGTCCCGACGCGGATCGACGTTCGCGCCGACGTGGAAAAGCACCTCCTGCTCGTCGTGCACGTTGACATGCTCGTCCACCACGACGATGAACTTGCAGAACATCATCTGCCCCGCCCCCCAGATCGCGTGCATCACCTTGCGGGCATGGTAGGGGTACTCCTTCCGGATCTTCACGAACACACAGTTGTGGAACGCCCCGAACATCGGCAGGTGATAGTCGAGGATGTCCGGCACGACGGTCTTGAGCAACGGCAGGAAGATCCGCTCGGTGGCCTTACCGAGGTAGTAGTCCTCCATGGGCGGCTTGCCCACGATCGTCGTCGGATAGATCGGGTTGCTGCGATGGGTGATGGCCGTCACGTGGAATCGCGGGAACTGATCCGCCAGCGAATAGAAGCCCGTATGGTCTCCGAAGGGACCCTCTCGAATCGTGTCCTCGGTCGGATCGATGATCCCCTCGACGACGATCTCCGCATTCGCGGGCACCTCCATGTCGATCGTCTTGCAGCGCGTCAGCGGGATGCCTCGGCCATGGAGAAACCCGGCGAAGAGCAGCTCACTCAGCCCGGGCGGGAGCGGGCACGTGGCCGCATAGGGCAAGACGCTCTCACCCCCAAAGGCGATCGCCACGGGCATGCGCTCGCCCCTGCGATGGTACAGCCGGAAGTGCCGCGCACCGTCGTGGTGCGGATGCCAGTGCATCGCCGCAAGCTTCGGACCGAAAAGCTGCACGCGGTACATGCCGACGTTGCGATCGCCGCCATTTGGGTTCTTCGTGTACACCCCGCCGTAGGTAATGTACCGGCCGCCGTCCTGGGGCCAGCACTGGATGGCGGGCAGGTCGAGCAGATCGGCCTCATCGGTGAGCACGTGCTCTTGGCACGCCCCCTCGTCGACGGCCTTGGGCGGAACGCCGGCGAGCTTGAGAAGCTCGGGCACGCGCTTGAGCTTGTCGACGAGCGTGGCGGGAACCTCGGGGCGCAGCAGCGTGGCGATCCGGTCGGCCAGGGCGTCGAAATCGTCGCAGCCGAGCGCCATCCGCATCCGCTCGTAGCTGCCGTAGGCGTTGATGAGCACCGGCCATCGGTGGCCCTTGACCCGCTCGAAGAGCAATGCGTAGCCCCCGCGTCCGCCATGGACAGGGTCGGTCTTGGGGGGCGGAGGGTCGTGCGGCGGCGCGGCGGCCTTGCTCATCCGGTCCGCGATCTCGGTGATCTCGAGCACGGGATCGACTTGCGCGGCGATGCGCTTGAGCTGCCCTTTCCGCTCGAGTGCGACCACGAAGGACTGCAAATCGTCAAACGCCACGCGAGGTCCTCCCTTGTCTAGCCCCGCTGTCATGTAGGCCAGCCGCCCTCGGCTGGGGAATACGGTCCTTTCACGACCGGGCTTGCCACGGCGAAGCGCCGCGAAGCCGGGGCCGGCCCCGTCACATGCCCCGAGCGATGTTGTCGGCCGCCTAGTCCTTTACACCGAGCGCCTGCTTCTTCAGGGCGTAGTACGCGGTCGTCACGACGTTGTTGCGGAAGAACACGTCCGTCAACACGCGATGGATCGGCACGAAACGGATCGTCTTCTCGACCTCCACGCCGTTCTCGACGCGTGCGTCTGCGGTGAAGAGCGCGACGCGGCCCTGCCCCGTCTCGCTCCAGTACTTGCTTTCGTATCCCGCCAGCAGGTCGATGCCGACCTCGTACCGGCTTCGACCCGTCGTGGCCATGCTATGGCCCTTCATGTAGATGTTGTAGATCGAGCCCTGGTAGATCATGTGATGATCGACGCGTCCGTCGACGTGCTTCTTGAACCAGTCGTGCATCCGCGTGAACTCGTACCGCGCCGTGTTCAACCCCGGGAAGATCTTCGTCAGCCAGAGGGGGGCGGCGCGGCCCACATACGCCCCGCCTTCGATGATCCAGTCGCCCTCGCCGACCGGATGGTTCAGCGCGTTCGGCTCATTGAAGAAGCGCTGGCGCGTGGAATCGATCAGCGTCACGGGTCCGCTGGCGTGCAATCCGGGAAAATCATACAGCACGAGGGCCTTGACGTTCTCGCGCGGGCGCACGGCGACGGCCTCGTACTGAAGGTCGAAGTACGGATTGGGTCGGTCGGCCGTCAGACTGAACTCCCCTTTGACCAGGCCTCCGTTCAGGACGCACTGAAACGGAACGGAGACCCGACCGGAAGCGACCTTGAAATCGCTGACCAACTCGTCGATGAGAAACAGCTGTTCCGTCCGCCGGCTGGTGACCGACGCCTTGTGGATGTGGGCCCTCCCCGTCACGTCGCAACGCTTGAGAAACTCGAAGACCGGCTGGGCCAGCGCGATCTGCCGCTCTGCGGACGTTTGGGTTGTCGTCGCCGGTTGCGTGGTGGTCGGCTCGCCTTGCAGCTTGTCCGGCAGGTCGCGCAGGGTGTCGAGATCGAGGCTGTCGGCGATCAAGA
>CAZKCX010000254.1:0-8973 GCA_964550865.1 uncultured Planctomycetales bacterium | reverse complement strand
ACTCGCGGTGCTCGGCGAACTCGACGCTGAAACCCCGGTACGGCGAGCGATGCCGGCCGCTCACCGCCCCCTGCACGATCAGCCGCGCGCGGACGTCGAGCCCGGCGATCTTCGCGAGGACCTTCGGATCGAGGTACTTCCCGTAGTCGGGACCGTTGTCGGCCATCGGCTCAATCTCTCTCGTCGGGCATTGGCATCGTCACGCTGCCTGGCTATGGTTGATCGTACGGGAGCGTGTCCGCCGATTCCAGCGGCGCACGCCGGAACAGCCGAATGGACGAGACAGACCCCAAACCGATCGCCGACCGTCCCGTCGGAACGAAGCCCTCCGGCTGGTATCCGCCCGTCAAACGACTAGCCGATATCGTGTTCTCCGCGCTCGCGCTGCTCCTCATCTCGCCGATCCTCGCCCTCGCGGCGGCCGCCATCAAAATCACCGATTCCGGCCCGGTCTTCTTCGTCCAGACGCGTCCGGGCAAGGACTGCGTGCCGTTCCGCGTCTACAAGTTTCGCACGATGACGGCCGGTCGCACGCCGGACCCGGATGAGATCGTCCCCTTGGATCACCCGGAGATCACGAAGGTGGGACGCGTGCTCCGCCGGCTCAAGATCGATGAGTTGCCGCAGGTGCTCAACGTGCTCTTCGGCGGCATGTCGATCATCGGTCCGCGCCCGACGCTGCCCGATCAGGTCGAGCGCTACGACGCCTTCGAGATCCAGCGCCAGTGGGTCCGACCCGGCTGCACCGGGCTCGCACAGATCCACGGCAACACGGCGCTATCCTGGCCGGAGCGCATCGAGTGGGACGTCTACTACGTCCAACACCTCAGCCTGTGGCTCGACCTCCAGATCCTCTTCAAAACGCCGATCGTGATCTTGCTGGGTGAAGAGCGATTCCGCTGTCCGCTGCACGGCGACGCAGCGCGAACGCCGGAGGCCTGACCGCAACGGGCCAGACAACCGCCTCCTTCCGTCAGAACGTCCGTTTGGAGTCCAACAGCACGCAGATGGGGCCGTCGTTGTCGCTGATCACGTTCATATAGGCGCCGAACACGCCGATGTGCACGGTGAGATCTGCGTCCTGGAGAAGGCGACAGAACCGCTCGACCAAAGGCTCGGCCTGTTCGGGGCGCGCGGCCGGATCGAAGGACGGCCGACGTCCCTTTCGCGCATCGCCTTGCGTAGTGAATGCGCTGACGACGAGCACCTCGCCCCCCGCCTGGCCCACGTCGAGATTCATCTTGCCTTCGCCGTCGGGGAAGATCCGAAGGTGCCGCACCTTATCGGCCAGGTACGCCGAGTCTTCCTCGGCGTCGTCCTTGCCGACACCGAGATAGACGAGCAGCCCTTGCCCGACTTGGGCGTGGAGATCGCTCTCGATGTGGACCTCCGCCGAACGAACTCGTTGTACCACCGCGCGCATGCTGATTCCTCAGCGCTTCGCAAGATTGGGTGTGCGGTGTGGCACGGCCGCCTCCAGGCTTCGCTACGCTTCGCCGTGACAAGCCCGGCCGTGAGCCATCAGACTGGCCAGTCGAGGGCGACTGGGCCCCATTCTCTCGACCGGAGTCGGGGAAACTCGACCACACTCACTGCTTGCCATGCCGCTGATTCAGCACGGCCGCCCTCGGTCGAGACTTCTCACGCGATCCGCCAACAACGTGCCTATCGCTTCGGCGTCGAGTCGTCGCACTTCAGGTCGCCCGCGGCGTACTGCGTGCCGTCCAGGATGAAGCGGAGCAGCGTCGGACTCTCGTAGCTCTCCGGGAAGTGGCTCGGGGAGCAGTAGAACACGCGGCCCTTTCCGTACGGCTTGATCCACGCCACGTAGCGGACCATCTCATCGGCGCGGCCCTTCGAATCCTTGAGCGCTTTCGTGTCCATGGACAGCAGCGGACGGAAGTCGAGCTTCCTGTAGGGACCCTTGAAGCAATACGGCTCGTCGCGATGGATGAAGGGCCCCTTGCCCCGGAAGGCCGCCACCAACGGGTGAGCCTCGTCGACCGTACGCACGGTGACGTATTGGTTCGGCGGGTGGTAGTCGAACGCGCCGCCCACCATCTCCGTGAACTGGGGTGAGTTGTTCAGGAGCGTCGGCGCCCCGTGGATCACGACCAGGCCCTTGCCTCCCGCGACGAAGTCCAGCATGGATTTCTCGAGCGCATCACTCTTGGCCTGACGCTCGGACTTGGACAGGTCGCTGTATTCCGGGTTGCGCTCGAGTTCGTCGAGGAAGAGATTCCGGCGCGGTCCCTTCGAGCAGTTGTTGTTGAGCACCAGCACGTCGTAGCGGCCCAGCCTGGCCGGCATGAGATCCTCGATGTCCACCGTGATCGCGGTTTCCCATGCGCCGGCCTTCTCGCCGAGGATCTCGAACACGCGATCGACGTGCGGCATGACTTTGTGATCGTACCCCGTGCGGAGCGAGAAGACGAGCAGCTTGCGCTTGGGAGCCTTCACCGTCGGTTTCGCTGGAGCCGCCTTCTGAACCTTTGCCGACCACTCCGGCGTCGGCGGGACGATCTTCGACTTGGCATACGGGATCTTCTCGGCGCGTCCCGCACAGGCCAATGCCGCAACGAACAGAAACCCGAAAGCAAGATGTCGGTGGTTCAACACAATCATTCCTCCCTGGTCAAGACCATGTTGCCGGAAGGCAGGGAGGCCGTCCGCCTCTGGTCGATGCAAGCACCAACCGTTGCGGACAAACCCCTCCTGCCAAGGCCCATGGTACGTTCTCCAGGCGGGGATTCACAAGGTCACTGCGTACCGAGCGTGACGAAAGCGATGTACGAGGAGTTCGCGTATCTGTCGGTAGTGTGTTGTTGGACGCGCGCAAAAAGAAAGCACCAGGTGCCTCAAGGGCGGTCCCGGTGCTTTCCGGAGGGGAAAGAAGCCGTTCAGCAAATGCCAGCCTATGCCTTGCTGGCCGTGGCCCTCCGTATGATGCCAAGTCACGGTCTATATCGTCATGCCGCTCTTCTATCCTTAACTATTTTATCACGTTTATCGGGCCTTGCCAACAAAAATGGACGGAAAATTTCGTAAGCTCTCCAGAAGCTAACACTTAGCCCAGCCGCAACCGTAACAGCTGGCACAACCTTCGCCGTAGTTGAGGTCGCCACCGCACTCCGGGCACTTGATCTTGTACACGTCGGCGGCCGGGGGCATGCTTGCGGCGGACGGCTCCGCAAGCGTGCCTCCCGAGGGACTGCCGTGGCGCACTTCCGTACCGCCGCGGCCACGCACGGTACTGGCCATCTCCGCCAGCCTCCGGCCGTTTCCGTTTCCACCGTGGCCGTTACCACCCTTTCCGTTTCCGTTCGGGCCGTTCACCTTGCCGCCGGAATCACTCCCTTTGGCGGGGGCGGATTTCTTCGATGCCCGCATGGTGGCCTCGAGCTTATCCAACTCCGCCAGGTCTGCCCGACCCAACAGGAGATCCTCCAGACCGAAGACCTCTTTGGCCCGTTGGTATTTCATCAGCGCCCGGGCCAAACCGTCGCCCAGGCTCATGATCTTGCCGTCCTTCGTGGGGATCTGCAGTGAGGATCCGATTCCCTTGAGTTGCTTGATCACGTGCACGAGCGATCCGCCCGACCGCAGCCACAAGCTGACCATTCGGCAGATCGCTTCGAGGTCGCTGGCGGCCACATCTCCCCCCTTGCCGAGCTGCGCGAAGACCTCCAATTCTTGTCCCGTTCGCGGATCCACGGTGATCTTTACGTGGATGTTGCCGAAGGGCGTCATTTGGCGGATGCGGAGGCCGCTCACGATCTCGGGCAATTGGCGGGGCTCAAGCTCCACTCGCTGCGGCGCGGCCCCCGCACCCTGATCACCGCTCCCGTCGCGATGCGCCGTCTCTTCCTTCGCCTTCTTCTCGCCCGTGGCCTTCTTCAACGACATCGGCTGGGCCTCCCGGCAGCCGTCACGGTAGACCGTCACGCCCTTGCATCCCAGCTCGAAGGCCATCCGGTAGATCCTGTCCACGTCTTCGACCTTCGCGTCCTTGGCAAAGTTGATCGTCTTGCTGATCGAGGAATCGCAGTGGCGCTGGAAGGCCGCCTGCATCTTGATGTGCCAATCGGGCGTTACGTCGTGCGCGCAAACGAAGACGCGCTTAAGATCTTCGGGGATGCCGTCAATATGAGCGAGGGTGCCATCCGTGGCGATGAGCTCCATCGTACCCTCGCTGCAAAGTCCTCGCTCTTCCATGACCTCGCGGAAGAACGCGTTGACTTCCAACAACGGGCCCTGTGCCTCGTTCTTGCCGCGAAGCACGTTGCGGTAGAACACCAGGCTGAACAGCGGCTCGATACCCCCGGAGCAGTCCGCGATCATGCTGATCGTGCCCGTCGGCGCGACCGTGGTGCAGGCCGCGTTCCGCATGGGCCGCTTGAACTCGCTGTCCCAGATGCTGGCCTTCCAATTCGGAAAGCACCCGCGCTCCCGCGCGAGCTGCTCCGAACAGTTGTGGGCCTCGTCGTTGACGAACTTCATCAACCGCTCGCCCCAGGCCACGCCCTCCTCGCTGTTGTAGCTCACCGAGAGCCTGAAGAGCGCATCGGCGAACCCCATGACGCCGAGACCGATCTTTCGATTGGACTTGCACATCGAATCGATCTGCGGCAGCGGATAGCGGTTCGCGTCGATGACGTTGTCGAGGAACCGAACCGATTCGTGCACGGTCTCCCGCAACCCCTGCCAGTCGACGTCCGCGTCCTCGGTCCCCGGATTCCGCACGAAGCAGCCGACGTTCACGCTCCCCAGGTTGCAGGCCTCATACGGGAGAAGCGGCTGCTCGCCGCACGGGTTGGTGGCCTCGATCCGCCCGAGCCCCGGCGTCGGGTTCCGGCGGTTGATCTCGTCGATGAACACCACGCCCGGCTCGCCCGTCTGCCAGGCGTGCTGGATGATGAAGTCCCAGATATCCCGCTTGGTGTAGACCTTCCCGTCGTGGTCGGCGGGGACCGATCCCGCCGGAACGGGCGTCTGAATGCGGGCGGGTCGGCTCGGGTCCGGCTGCTCACACTCGGCCGGGATCAACGAGCGGATGTCGTAGCTCCAGATGTCGACGTTCCGAGGGACGTAGTAGGCGTCGCCCGTCCTGGGATTGCGCACCAGGTGCGGGGAATCGGGATTCTCCATCAACTGCCGCATCCACTCGTCCGTCAGCTTCACCGAGATGTTGTAGTTGGTGAAGGCATTCAGATCTTGCTTGGCATGCAGGAACTTCAAGACGTCGGGGTGATGCACGTACATCATCCCCATGTTGGCGCCCCTCCGGAAGGCACCCTGCTGGATCGCGTTGGTGGCTTCACTGAAGGCTCGCCAAAAGCTGATCGGACCCGAAGTCGTTCCGCCGCTCGAACGGATGTAGTCGCCGGTGGGACGGAGCTCGTCAAAGGCGAATCCCGTCCCGCCGCCGGCCTTTTGGATCAGGGCCGTATGCTTGATCGAATCGAAGATGCCGTCGATGCTGTCCTCGACGGGCAACACGAAGCACGCGCTGAGCATGCCCATGTCCCGTCCCGCGTTCATCAGGGTGGGGCTATTGGGCATGAACCGCCCGCTCGCCATCAGATTGTAGAACCGAAGGGCCCACTCGTTACGCCTGCCCCTGTCGGCACCATAGTGGCTCGCTTCGATGTCGGCGATCGTGTCCGCCACGCGGTGGAACAACTCTTCCGGCCTTTCACGGACCTGCCCCTCCTCGTCCTTCTTGAGATACCTCGCCTTAAGAACGCGCTCGGCGTTTTCGGTGAGACGGAGGGCGTCCTTGCCCACATTCTGCGTGTCGCTACTGAGGCTGTCGGTGTCCATCACTACACTCCGTTGCGTTACCGTTCTGACTTTGGATTAACGACTTCTGAGCTGTTCCGCGCCGCCGTCCTCGCAGCTGAGTCGGATCACCGGTTGCCTCCTGCAACCGCCACCCTGCCCTCCTTCGGTGGGACGAGATGCCGTCGCAAAGCCTCAGATACCTTAGCGACGCTGACGCGCTCGAAGCCGCCGGAAAGCGGCCTGAGGGGCGTCCATCCCGCTGTGATCAGTAATCGACAGGTGCCGCACTAGATCTTGAGGACAAGTAAACTAATACCCCAAGATCTGGTGCGCGTCAAACCCAAAACCGGGGGATTTCTCAGTTGAATCCAAGTCCTTGGGAAAGCACCACTTGCCAAAGGTCCCCATCCACAATTCACAGCCCCTCTACTCCATAATAGGCACAACATATGGTGTCCGCCGGCGGGATCTCACAACCCGTCATGCACGCCAAAGCTCCGTCCGGCCGTGACTTCTCATCGGAGCCCCTTTGCCACGATTGGATGAGCCGGGAAAGAACGGGACGTCGAGAAAAAAATCGCCGCACGAGCCCTACCCGCCCGCATGCACCAGAAGTGAATTAGGGCTTCACCTCGATCACCTCGTATGATGTTTCCCCCAATCCTAGGGCTTGCCCGTGCGTGAGGACGACCGTCGGATCGATCTGCGGCCAGTAGTGTTCGCAGATGGTCTTCCCACTCCGCTCTCGAATGAGGTCCATGGTGGCCCGCTCCACCGCCAACGGTGCGAAACCGGCCACGATGCCGATGTCCTCCAGAATCACCTCAGACGCCTTGCCGATGCAGTCGCAGTCCTTGCTGATATTCACGAGGAAGCTCACGTAGGCGATCTTGCCGTCCTTCTGGTGGTGCAGGCCGGCCATCTGCTCGGCCATGCGTCGTTGCATCTCGGCCGAGCTCAGCCGCCAGTCGAACTTCACCGCATTGTTGCGACAGATCGTCAGGCATTCTCCGCAGCCGATACACCTCTCGTCGTTGATGGCCATCGCGTCGACGTCGTCGGACTCTTCGATCGCACCGGCCGGACACCACTCCACGCACTCCCCACAAAGGACGCATGAATCGGGATCGATCTTCGGCTTCGCCTCGCTGTGCTGATGGAGCTTGCCCTTGCGGCTGGCCGTCCCCATCGCCACGTTCTTGATCAGACCGCCCAGACCGGCCTGACAATGCCCCGTCACATGCGTGGCCACGATGCACGCGTGGGCCCGAACGATGTCGGCGGCCAGCGAGACCGTCTTCCCATCCGTACCGTTTACGGGTATGTCGAGTTCGGCGTTTCCCAGCAAACCATCCGCGATGATGACCGGCGCGCCTGCGGCCTCCAGCGTGAAGCCGTGCTCGTGCGCCAGGCTGATATGGTCCACCGCGTTGCTGCGGGCGCCCACATAGAGCGTCGAGGTCTCGGCCAGGAATGGCTTGCCTTCCGACTCCTTCACGAAATCCACGAGCGGACGAACGTGTTGCGGCCGGATGTGGCACGTGTTTCCCCGCTCACCGAAGTGCAGTTTGATGGCGACGAGGTTCTTCTTGTCGACGATCCGGTCCAAACCACAAGCATTGGATACGGCCCGGACCTTCGCGGCCCACTCGTCCGCCGGATCATCGAACCGGGCGGGACAGAAATACACCTGCGCGGCCATGAACGTTTCCTCCCTGCCGGCCGAGGTCACACGAGGACTCACCTGGGTGGCCCATGGCTCTGGCCGTGGAGAACACGAATCGTCCATCGAATTCGCGTCCGCCGTCTCTGAAGAGACGGGCCAACCGCAATGGCTCTGAGCGTTCAAACAGCCATGCGCCCAGCGCATCTTCACACGAATTGCATCTTATGCGCGCGAGCGTTCGAAGCAAGGCAGGCCGTCTCCTATGGGAGGGAAGTGAAGCCCCGTGCGATTCAGGATAGCCGTCCGTATTCTTGGCAGGCGTCGAAGAAGGCCTCGACATTTGCGATGGGGACCTCCGGCTCGAGGACGTGCGTGGGGGCGAGGATGAGCGCGCCGTCGTCGGCGAGCGTCTCGACGCGCTCCTTGATCGTCGACCGGACCTCCTGCGGCGTGCCGAAGGGCATCGTGGACTGCGTGCCGATCGTCCCGTGCAGCACGATCTTCTCTCCGTAGCGCCGTTTGATCTCTTGCGGATCCACGCATTCGGGCTGGACGGGATTGAGGATCGTCACGCCCGCCTCGATCAGCTCGGGAATGATGGGCATGACGTTCCCGTCGCTGTGGTAGAAGATGCCGATGTCGGGCTTGATGGCCCGCGCGGCGGACCAGATGTCCGCCCAGCGCGAGTGAATGAACTCTCGCCACATCTCGTGTGAGAACATCAAGCTGTTCTGGTTGGCGACGTCGTCTCCGCAGAACAGGTAATCGACGCCCGCCCGCGCGCCCGCCACCGCGCGGAACTTGCACCGGGCCGCAATCTTGTCCAGCACGCACGCCGCCCACTCCGGCTGCGTGATCAGATCCATGAGGAATTCCTCGTAGCCGCGGATCTGCCAGGCCGTCTCGTACATATGGACGACCTCCATGCGCGTCACCTTCCCGTGGGCGCGCGCGTCGGCGACCTCGTCGGCCATGTGATCCGTCACATAATCGAGATGCTGATCCAGCGGATACGCCTCGAGCTCGCTCAGCGATCGGGCGTTTCGCAGCGGGCTGACGTACCCCCAGAAGTGGTAGAAGCCGGACGGGACCATGGCGGGACCGTCCTCGCTGATCGTCGTGCCCTCCGGGAGGTTTGCGTTATCGAAATAGCCACGGAAGTCCGGGGGCGCGTGGCCTTCGGGCGGCTTCGGCGAGACCGCCACGGGGTCGAACATCCCGTAATGACCGACGAAATCCTCCGTGCCGAGGCGCTCGGCCAAGCGGCGCTCGAGGTCCGGCGTGAAGCTCGCCTCGTAGAGGATGCGATCCGGGCGCTCGTGGGCACAGGTCGCACGAAATCGCTCGAGTTGGTTCATCCCTTCAGACCCCCGGGGGGCCATTCCGAAGCAAGCCCCTTGCAGGAAGAGAGGACACACTGCATGGTTCCGCCCGATGTGGCCCAGCCGCCCTCGGCTGGGATTCTTCTACGGTTCACGGCCGGGCTTGTCACGGCGAAGCGTAGCGAAGCCTGGAGGCGGCCG
>CAZKCX010000253.1:0-8979 GCA_964550865.1 uncultured Planctomycetales bacterium | reverse complement strand
GGGGCTCACGGCCGAGGGCGGCCGTGCCACATTGCGTGTAGCCCAGTCGCCCTCGACTGGGGAAACTTGAGATCTGGGGCGGCGTGCCTTCGGGGCTCACGGCCGAGGGCGGCCGTGCCACATTGCGTGTAGCCCAGTCGCCCTCGGCTGGGTCACAGCGGAGGCTTTCTGCTGAAGGGTATCGCCCCGAGGGTCCGATAATTGATAATGGAGCAAGGGAACCGAGGTCTTCGTCTGCGCGCGGATCGTGGGGTCCGCGCGCAAGCGAGCGGAATCCAAACGTGCCGGAAGATCTGTCAAACGTACCGAATTCACATCCCGACCCGGCGCCGCCGGCGCTGAAAGAGACTGGACCCGCGCTTACGGGCTCCCTGCGCGGCTGGCGGGTCCACATGATCGGCGTAGGGGGCTCGGGCATGTCCGGATTGGCCGCGGTGCTGCTCCGCAAGGGGGCTCTCGTCACCGGCAGCGATCGGATCGAGTCCGAAGCGACGCGGCGCCTTTCGGAGGCGGGCGCCCGAGTGCAAGTCGGGCAGCGCCCGGACAACATCCCGGCGGACACGGAACTGGTCGTTGCCTCGGCGGCCGTGAACGAGCTCAACCCCGAGCTCATGGCGGCAAAGGAGCGCGGCGTTGAGGTCGTCCGCTATGCCGATCTTCTCGGGCGGCTCATGGCCCAGCACAGGGGCGTCGCCGTGTCCGGCACCCACGGGAAGAGCACGACGACGGGGATGGTGGCGTACGTGCTGTCGCAGGCGGGTTTGGACCCGAGTTTCGTTGTCGGTGCGAACGTGACGCAATTGGGCGGAGGATCCGGCGCAGGGGGCGGGGAACACTTCGTGGCCGAGGCCTGCGAATACCAGCGGTCGTTCCTGAAGCTGGCGCCGCGCATGGCGGCGGTGCTCAACATCGAGGAAGACCACCTCGACTGCTACGCGAATCTGGAGTCGATCATCGAGGCCTTCTCGGCCTTCTGTTCGCTGGTGCCGCCGGACGGAACGGTCGTGGCAAACAATGAGGACCGGGCGGTGGCGGCCGCGGTTTCGCAATGTCGTGCCCCGGTGGAGCGGTTCGGTTTCGATGACCGGGCCGACTGGTGGGCCGACGCGCTGGAGATCGAGCAGGGGCGTTTCTCGTTTTGGTTGCGCCGTAGGGGGGATCGCCTTGGTCGCGTGGCGCTGAGCCTGGCGGGGCGCCACAACGTCGCGAATGCCCTGGCGGCCGGCGCGCTGGCGTATCACTGCGGGGTGAAGCCGGATGCCCTGGTCGCGGGCCTGAGCAGCTACGAAGGCACGGAGCGTCGGATGACGGTACGGGGGGAGGTGGGCGGCGCGACGGTCGTCGACGACTACGCCCACCATCCAACGGCCATTCAGGTCACGCTTCGCGCCGTCCGCCAGCGGTTCGCACCGCGCAAGCTGTGGGTGGTGTTCCAGCCGCATCAGCACTCGCGGACGCGACTGTTCCTCAAGGACTTCGCCCGCAGCTTCGGTCTGGCGGACGTCGTGATCGTCCCGGACATCTACTTCGTCCGCGACAGCGAGCAGGAGCGGAGCCTGGTCGGCTCGATCGATCTGGTCGAGCGGATCAGCGCGAACGGCGGCGAGGCCGAGTACATCGCCAGCCTTGATGGCGTGGTCGAATACGTGCGGGAGCGAGTCCGTCCCGGCGACGTCGTGGTGACGATGGGAGCGGGGGACGTGTGGAAGGTTGCGGATGAGCTTGTTCAGCGGTCTGGATGAGATCTGCCAGGAGCACGTCTCCCTCCGGGAGCATACGTGGCTGAAGCTTGGTGGAGCCGCGCGATACCTCCTGCGGCCCCGAGACGTCGATGAGCTCCGTGAGGTCGTTCGCCGCTGCCGGGAGAATAGCGTTCCGATGCACGTTCTGGGGATGGGGGCGAACTTGCTGGTGGGCGAGGCGGGAGTGAATGGCGCGGTGATCAAGCTCGATCGGAATGGCTTCACGCGGATTCACATCGACGGCGAGCACCTGACCGTCGGCGCCGGAGCGGACCTCCGTCGGCTGGTCATTCGCACGACGCATGGAGGCCTCGCGGGCCTGCATTGCCTGGCCGGGATTCCCGGCACGGTCGGCGGCGGGATTCGCATGAACGCCGGCGGTGCCTGGGGCGATATCGGCAGCGTGGTGCAGCGGGTGCACGTGATGGATCTCGACGGCGAGGTCGTCAGTCATGACCGCGAGGAGCTCGTCTTCGAGTATCGACGAACGAGCTTGGCCGAGCCCTTCATCCTGGCCGTGGAGTTCTCGCTCTCCGAGAGCGACCCGAAGGAGGTCTTGCGTCAGGTCCGGGAGATCTGGACGTACAAGAAGAACACGCAGCCGCTACGCAGCCACAATGCGGGCTGCATCTTCAAGAACCCGCGTCAGATGTCGGCCGGGGCGCTGATCGATCAGGCGGGTCTCAAAGGGGAGCGGGTCGGTGGGGCGGTCGTTTCGGAGCGGCACGCGAACTTCATCATCGCCGAGCCGGGCGCAAAGGCCTCCGACGTGTTGAAGCTGATTTCCTTGATCCGCGAGAGGGTACACAAGCAGTTCGCGGTACGCCTCGAGCTGGAGATTCAGGTTTGGTGACGATCGCGATGACGCGAGCAGACGGTGACAGTCGAGCCGAGGTCGCGCCTCGGCGCGTGGTGGTGCTGATGGGTGGGCCCAGCGCGGAGCGGGAGGTGAGCCTCCAGAGTGGCGAGGCGATCGCGCGAGCCCTGGACTCCCTCGGGTACGAGGTCATGCGGCGTGACGTTCGTCCGGACGATCTTTCCGCCCTCGACGAGGCAGCGGACGTGTTCTTCATCGCGCTGCACGGCACATGGGGCGAGGACGGAGGGCTTCAGGCGCTCTTGGAGCAGCGCGGCCTCCGCTATACCGGGTGCGGACCCGACGCCAGCGCGCTGGCGATGGACAAGGTGCGGACGAAGCGTAGGCTGATCGAGGCGGGCATCCCGACGGCATCGTTTGAGCACGTGCGGGCGGGGGACATATCGCGCGTGGCACGGGAGTTCGCCGTGCCGGCCGTGATCAAGCCGGTGGCCGAGGGCAGCAGCGTCGGGTGCACGATCGTGCGTGATCGGAACGCGTTTGCCTCGGCGCTTCGTAGGAGCGTCGAGCAATACGGCGAATCGCTCGTCGAGGAGTACTTGGACGGCCCGGAGCTGACGGTGGGCGTGCTGGCCGGACGGGCCCTGCCGGTCTGCCAGATCTGTCCGACGAGCGAGTTCTACGACTACCACGCCAAGTATGAGGCCGAGGATACGGGGTACGTCTTCGATCCTGACGTCTCGGCGGACGTGGTGCGGCGGGTGCAATCGCTCAGTGAGCGGGTATTCGACGTCATCGGTTGTCGGGACATGGCCCGCGTGGATTGGATCATCGCGGGCGCGAGCGAACAGCCGTTCTGTTTGGAGGTCAACACGATCCCCGGGTTCACGAGCCACTCGCTGTTGCCCAAGGCGGCGGAGCGGGCAGGCATCGACTTCGCGGGGCTTTGCCGGCGCCTTGTCGAGATGGCGATGGCGCGCTGACGGTCGTCCGCCGAAGCGGGCGGATCCGTTCGGGTACGGACACCCGAAGACAGGCCAAGGGAGGGCATGTCATGGCAAAACGGAAACGATCACGGAAGAGAAGCGGACCGTCTCTGGCGACCCGGGTCGGCGAGCGTTTGGGCGCCGTTTCCTGGGGACGCCTCATGAGACGAGGCCTGGGGCTGATGGTCTTGGCCGGCCTGGTGTGCGGAGCCGCGTACGGCCTGCCGGAGCTGGAGGCCTATGTCAACGCCCAGCCGGAGTTCCACCGACCCCTGCGGATCGAGCTGGTGGACCCGCCGGCGTGGCTCGAGGCCAATGAGCACATCGCACAGCGCGTCATCGCCCGCTGCGGCGTGTATGAGGACGATCATCGTCTGGATCCGAAGCTCGCGAGACGTGCGGCCACATCGCTCGCCCTGATCGGTTGGATCAAGCAGGTGCATGAGGTGAGCATCGGAGCCGACGACGTCGTACGCGTCTGTTGCGACTACCGCGAGCCCATCGCTTGGGTGTCCTATGGCGACCACTACTACCTCGTCGACGGCGAGGGCGTTCGGTTGCCGGGGAGATACTCGCACGGCGAAGTCAGTCGCGACTCGGGACTGCTGCTCGTCATGGGCGTCCGCACGCCGCCGCCGGACGAGGGCCGAACCTGGAAGGGCGAGGATCTCGCCGCCGGTATCCAGCTGGTCACCCTCCTGCGGGATAAGCCCTACTACGATCAGCTGACGGCCGTGTTTGTGACGAACTACGACGGACGAGTGGATCCGCGATCGTCGCACATCGAGCTTGCCACCGACCGCGGCGCGCGAATCCGGTGGGGCCGAGCGCCCGGGCGGGAGATCGACGAGCCGACCGTGGAGCAAAAGCTCGCCCATCTGCAGGGTATCTGGCAGGAGCATGATCGCATTGACATGGGGCGGGCGTGGGTGGACATCCAGGTATGGCCCGACCGCGTGATCGTGCCCGTAGCCAACTGGCAGGAAGGTGGACACCAGCAGAGCTGATCGCCGCGGAGTCGTCTCGACGCTCGGAACCGCGTGGTTTGCCCGTGCGGCCGGGCCTGCATAGAATGGACGGTGTCGCGCAGCGGGATCCTTTTCGGCATGCAAACGGCCGGTCAGACCGAAATCCTGGATCGCTTCATCGACCTGGTACACACGTGCGTGCCGCCTGAGCAGATGAACGACGCGTTCATTCCGGCGGTGGCGTGTATCGTCGGCGGGGCGGCGTTGATGTTGTGGGGGGCCAAGACGATCCGCGCGCTGGTGGTCCTTTCGTCCGTCGTCGGCGGAGGATATGCTGGGTATCTCATCGCGCAACGGCTCCAGGAGTCCGAGGCCGTTGGCGTGCTGGTCGGCGCGGCCTTGATCGGGATGACGGGCTTCGTCTTGGCGCGGATTTGGATCGCCGGGCTGAGCGGCATCTTGGCCGGAACCCTTGCCCTGACGGTGTACGGCTATCACGAGGGGCTCTTCTCACGATTCGAGCAGTTCGTGCATTCCCAGGGTCGGCCCGCCCCGACGGCGCAGAACGAGTTTCCCCTGGCCGAGGCGGGTACGGCCAAGGCCATCGCCTCCCAAGATGTCTTCCAAATGCTGTGGGCGTTTCAGGAGCACCTGCGGGAGGTGGATGATCCCGCGGTGCGTAACGGCGTGATCTCTTTCGCGGTCGCGGGACTCGCCGGCTTGCTTCTGGGGCTCGTGGCCTATCGCTGGGCGATGATCCTCTGGACATCCGCGGTAGGGGTCTTGCTCGTGTTGGGGGGCGGCGTCGTGGTGCTCAGCACGGTCATGCCCAAGTGGCGAGACCTCGCGGTGCAGAACGTGACCACGCTGGGGATTGTCATTGCCCTGGCATGGGTGACGGGCATCTTCGTGCAATGGCGTGCCACGAGGCCGAGGAGGATTCCCGTGCCGGTGCCGGTCGATACGGCCGCGTCCCTTTCCTGATTCACCGTGCGGCGCGTTGCCGTCCACCGACGCGAGTTCCGAACAGTCGAGGGCTTCCAATTGCCACACATCGTTCGCAGCAGCGCCGAGTGGGTTCGCCTTTTCGACACCGTGGACCCCGCCTCGGGGATGATTCTTCTCCTGGCGGGACTGGTCTACATGCTTATGGGGATCCGCGTGTTCCGCGGGCTCGTGGTCCTCAACTGCGCCGCCATCGGCGGGGGCGTGGGATTCCTGTTGGGTTCGTTGGTGGCCGAGGACGCGATCATCCTGCAGATCGGCCTCGGACTCGTCGGCGCGGTCGCGCTGGGGGCGATGGCGGTCCCGATGGTCAAGCTTGGGGTTGCGGTGTGCGCCGGGATCCTGGGGGGGTTCTTGGGCGCCACGATTGCGGGCGCCTTCACGGCGTCTCCGGATGCCCGGATGGTCGTGGGGTTGGTCGGGCTCCTGGTGACGATCAGCCTGGTCTTCGTCATCTTCGACCGGCTCATCATCGCCGTCACGAGCTTTCAGGGCGCGTTGATGACGACCGCGGGGGCGTTGATCATCAGCGGGCATCAGTCCGGCTTCCTGCGGCATTTCCGCAATATGGCGCTCGACAGCGGCATGGTCATTCCCTTCTGCGTCCTCGCGGGCACGGTGATCGGCGTCTCGATTCAGATGGCGGGTCAGCACAAGGGGGCGGGCTCCGACCGATGACGGCGTGACGTCCGATAGAAACGGCCACAACGGCCCGCTTGGGCCTGGCGAGGGCCCAACCCCTCGCCTATCTTTCCAAACGGGTTGACCCACGGAAGAACGAATCGTAGGTTTGGTGTGGTCGCTATGAGGCGCAGCGGTGCGCCGAGATAATCCTGTGGCGACCTCGCGGATTTCCGTCCGTGGCCACGAGAAGGCAGGCCTGCTATGGGGAGGGAGTACCATGGGCCGTTTGCGACGTGGCCTGATACGCGGATGGTCGTTTTTCGTCTCGGAGGACGGACCGTCGGCGACTGAATATGCGATCTTGTTGGCGCTCCTCGTGCTGGTTGCTGTGGGAGCGATCCGAGGGATCGGCGAGCGGATGATAAACATCTACGAAAACATCCACTGTGCCATTCCCACGGTCTAGCCGCGAGTCGTTCGGTTGGTTCTTGTCGTAGTCCTCGGGTTTCGGCCAATCGCGTTGGCCGTTTGATCACACTGTCGTGGGTAGCAAGGTTGAGCGGCATCGGCAATCGCCGGTGCCGCTTGTCTTTTCCGACGACACGGAGGGTCCGGGCTTCCCTTCTCGATGGCCGCTTCCTGGGCGGGATGAACAGCGAAACGATCTAGAACTCTGCGGTTTGAAGGTGCCTTGACCCCATTCGCATCGCGATGCCGGCCGTCAGCAAGCCGAGCGCTGCGACGAGGATGACAGCGGGGATCGTGTGCTTATCGAGCACGAGCATGGCGTGGCGGTTGGCGCGAACACTCACCACGGCAATTACGACCAGCTCAACGACCACGAACACCACGGAGGCGATGAGGTTGACCGTGCCCCCCATCCCACTGGCAATTCGTGCGCCGTTGGATTGCCCGAACATCGGCAAGCGCGCCCCCAGGCCGACGGCCAAGCCACAGAGTCCGACGCAGATCGAGAAGACCGTCGTCAGGTGGACGAACCACCATGGACGGGACAATTCCAGCATCTTCATCGAGAGGGTCGTTACCGCGGCCGCGCTGACCACCGTGGTGACCAGAGCGAAGATGAACTTCCCGACGAGAAGCTGCGTTCGGGAGATCGGCATGAGCCCGACCAGCCAGAGCTGGCGACCCTCCAGCGAGACCATGGGGAACACGAACCGCCCCGTGAACGTCGCCAGAATCAGGCTGATCGCCGTCAGGTTGAGGAACGAGACGAGGATTTGGAGGTTCGCCGCAGAGAAGTCGAGGCGGAGCCTGGGAATGAAGAGCAAGTAGAGCGCCAGCAGTCCGAACAGGATCGCCAGCTGCGACCACTGAAGCGGATCGCGGAGCAACGTGCGGAGGTCCTTCAAGGCCAGCAGCCGCAGCCTGCGCGGCAGGTAGAAGAACAGAACCCAGGAGAGCACGCAGGTGATCACGCCGCTCGTCCGAATGACGCGCGTGGAACGCGATTGTGCCCTGGCGAACGCCCGCGGCAGCCCGTGAGAAACGATCAGCACCGCCAGCCAGCTCAAGAACAATCCGTTGGCCGACGTCACGATCAGATAGAACGCCGCCCGAGATGGATCGCGTCGGGCGGCCGCGATGATGCCCTCGGTGACCCACGTGCTGGGCCAGAGCGGTCCGCGAATGGCCGAGAGCTGATCGAAGAACGATTTGAGCCACTCACTCGAATCGGTGTTGGTCTCCTGCCAGATCCGGATGCCGAACCACACCGCGATGAGCAGCGTCAGAATGCCCGCCATGGCGATGAATCGTTTCGCGGATCGCGGGAAGTACAGCGCCACGGCGTGTGCGGCCACGAGGCCGATCGCGCCGGGAACGGCCACGAACGACAGGAACAGACCCAAGAACAGCGGGTAGTAGTACCACGGCGTGTTGCCCGCGCTGGACATGGCCAGCATCAACGGCAAACCGAGCAGAATCAACGACCAGCTGCTGAGCACCAGCGACTCGAGGTACTTGGTCGTCACGACGTGCCAGCTTCGAAGCGGTACCGTCAACAGGAAGTGGCATTCCCCGCGGCCGTAGAGGCCCGTGAAGGACAAGATGCCCGTGGAGAAGGCGAGCATGGCCATCAACGCGATGAAGAAGAAATGGAACACATAGGGCACGGCCACGATGGATTCGAGATGCCGAAGCTGGATGAAACGAAAGACCTGATAGAACAAGATGTAGAGTGTGGACCAGATGAAGAGAATGAAGCCGACGATGCTGATCAGACGCAACGGGCTCTCGGTGAGCTCCTCGCGAATGCGGTTCCGTCCGCTGATGGTCTTCAGGCGAAGTATCACCGACAGCGGTGCCGTGGCCATAGATCGCATCTTGGCTCCTGGCGACATCCGAATGTCCTCTCACCCTCGCCCGTGTGGGCGTCCATCACCGATGTGCGACACGAGCAGCCTGGCATACTGTTCGGCGACCTCGAGGTCCAGAGCGGCCTCGCTCGCCGGCGCCGACGTCGGACGCCGGCGCCGCACACACTCCACGAAGTGGCTTGCCTGGGCTCGCATGCACCATGTCGGGGGAAGCACCGGTCTTTCATGGCGGCCCCGCTTTGTCTCGTCCGCCGGGCCGACGTAGAGGCGCAAGTCACCTGGTTGCTGTCTGGCCATCGGCGCGGGGACGGACAGATCCAGCTTACCATGTTCGAAGCAGACCTTGTAGTACTCCTCCCAGTCGTCGCGGAGGCCGTATCCCTTCATCTCGAGCAACCAAGGTATACCACGTTCGCTCCGTCCGGCGAGGATCGCTCCTGTAGGGTCGAGGTACTCGCACCGAAAGGGCTCGTCCAGCAGGTAGAGGACGAGGTTCAC
>CAZKCX010000252.1:0-8995 GCA_964550865.1 uncultured Planctomycetales bacterium | reverse complement strand
CGGGCAAGATGCCCGTGCTACGGGGACTCACGGGCAAGATGCCCGTGCTACGGGGCGGGCCTACGACGGGCTCGCTTGCGTTGACTCTTCTGCTCTTTGCCCCAGTCGGGATTGGGGCGTGGCATTTTCGCGTCGACGGCCTTTCGCCATCGGTGGAGCATGGCCCGCAGCTCGGCGGCCTTCTCGGGCATCTCTTTGGAGAGGTCGTGCTTTTCGCCGATATCCTTCTTCAGGTTGTACAGCTCGACGTGGTCGTCCTCATAGGACTCAATGAGCTTGTACGCACCGGCGCGAACGGCTCCGCCCGGGCTGCCGCCCTGGTTTCCGTAGTGGGGGTAATGCCAGAAGATCGCTTGACGATCCAGCGATTTCGACGGGTCCTTGAGCAGCGGCACGAGGCTTGCGCCGTCGCGGTGTTGCTGCGGGCGCTTCGGCAGGCCGGCCATCTCGAGCATCGTTGGGTAGAAGTCGGTGCTGATGACGGGCTCGCGGCAAAGGCTTCCGGCTTGGGTCACGCCGGGCCACTTGACGATCATGGGCTCACGAATGCCGCCTTCATACAGCCAGCCCTTGCCGGCGCGGAGCGGGACGTTCGAGGTCGGGTGTCCCTCAGACGTGCTCAGCCCGCCGTTGTCGGACATGAAGATGACGATGGTGTTGTCGGCGACGCCGAGCTGCTCGAGCTTGTCCAGGACGCGCCCGATGCTCTCGTCCATGCTCTGGACCATTGCGGCATAGACGGCGTGGTCTTGGATCTGCCGGCACCTGCGCTTGCCTTCCGGTCGCCACTTCGGGCCGGTCGGCGGCGGGAGGCCTTCGGCCTTGGCCTTGTACTTCTCGATGATCGCCTTCTTGGCCTGCAGCGGCGTGTGGACGGCGTAGTGGCTCAGGTAGAGGAGGAACGGCTTGTCCTTGCTCGCTTCCAGAAAGCGGATGGACTCGTCGGTCAACCGGTCCGTAAGGTATTCCCCCTTGGGGCCGTCCTCGAGTTTGGGGTTCTTGTACGGGCTGAAGTAGCCCGCATAGGGATGGCCCGCCCGCCAGCCGCCGATGTTCACATCGAAGCCCTGGCGCTCGGGGGAGTACGGCTCCTTGCCGAGGTGCCACTTGCCCACGAAGCACGTCCGGTAGCCGGCGTCCTTGAAAGCCTCGGCGACGGTGACCTCCTCCAACGGCATCTGATGGATGTAGTCGGCCGGGATGAGCTTGCCGCGACGCCTACCGACGAGGTAGTCGGTCAGATCGATGCGCGCCGGGTACTTGCCCGTCATGATGCTGACCCGTGTCGGGGAGCAGACGGGACAGGCGGCGTAGGCGTCGGTGAACCGCGTTCCCTGGGCGGCAAGCCGGTCGATGTTCGGCGTTTCGTAGAACGAGCTGCCGTAGCAGCCGGCGTCCTTCCAGCCCATGTCGTCGATCAGAAAGAAGACGAAGTTCGGCTTTCGGTTCTCAGACGCGGCGGCAAGCGAACGCCCGATGGCTACGGAGATCGCTCCGGCCCCAAGAGAGCGGAGGAAGGTTCGTCGGTTCACGGGTCAGCTCCTTGGCAGGTATGTGTGTCCAGTGCGATGCCTGCGGTGTAGTCTGCAAGGGATGCCCGGACGGCGTCAAGTCTGAGCTGCCTTACGCCGAGCGCGATCCGCGCGTTGCGTCGGGCGGCGAAACTCGTGGGTTGGTCGGGCAGGGCCTCAAGAGATGCGAATGGTGCGTCCGCACGCTATCCGGAAGAGGGCGGGTTGGCCCCGCCTTGCTCGCGGAGGGTGGCCTCGAAGTCGAAGATGATGTACTTCATCAGAATACGGAGGTCATCCAGGCCGTGACGGGCACGCTCGCAGTTCTGCCGGATCGCCGCGTGACGGCTCATGACCTCCTTGAGTGTCTTCATCAGGGGCGCCTGTTGCGCCGGAGGCAGCGCGCGGATCTTCCGCTTGGCCTCCCGCAAGCCCGCCTGGAACTCCTCTTCCGTCATCGGTGCGTCTCCCAGATCGGCGAAGCGACACCGAGCGAGGATCAGTCCACTCGCTTGTCGGCTGTTCTCGGGTCGTGGCCTGTCCGGTTTGCGCCGGGCAAAGGCTTCGAAACACCGGACCGCGTTGGCGGATAGGCACTTACCCGTACAAACGTACAATACGATACCCCACTGCGTCAAAGGTCGGCGGCCGCATGGGTTTGTTTTCTCAGGGGTTACGATAATCTCAGCCGAGAGACCTGCCGAGTGCGGCCCGGGTCTGGGCGTTGTTGAATGGCTATAAAAACGATGATATATAACGCAAGGAGTTCTGGGCTGCATCTGCGGCATCGTGAGGTGAAATAGGAAGATACCCAAAGGCGGATGGTCCATTTGCCACTAAAGGGGAGGGTACCTACGCGGTCCGAGGTCGGCCTCGCCGAAGCATTTTGCAGGCAGAATTTACTCTCCGAAAAACACGACGGATTCGACCGTGGTTGGGCTCCTTGGTGTTTGCCTTGGCAACGATGCCGGGGTATGTTTCTGGCGGTGCTGCGGGTGGTGCAGGAAGCGAGGGACAACCGTCAGCGAAGTGGATTTGCGACGCTGAAATGGTCCTGTCGCAGGGCCTGTTTCCCCGGCAACCACACCGCTGGGCAGTGCGACACGTTGCGTTGCGAGCCCCCAATCGTGTCGCCCCTACGATCAAACGTCGTTGAATGAATCGAGTAGGGGGGAGAGCGAGACCGACACCGGCCAGTGGATGGTCCCTTCGGTCTTGAGGTGGGGTGGAGGTATCGGTGCGCACCGGGGACGTCCGGTTCCTGGAAGGCCGGCCGCGGCGCGAAGAAGAAGGCTTCGGGCGGGTTGGAAAGTGGTTGGCTGATGAGCGAAGGAAGAGAAAAACCGCTGGGAGCCGGCGACCGAGCTGGACGAATGCCGGACTCTACTCCCTTGCCTTCCGAGTCTGATCGCGTAGATGGCTTGACGGCGGAGCTCTCCGAGGCGATGGAGGCAGGTCTCCATCCGCCGGACGCCGCGATCCTCTGGATTGATGCGCAGTCGCGTCTCATCGACGCGAACGATGCGGCCTGCAAGGCTCTCGGTCGCTCCCTGGATGATCTTCGGCAGATGACCTTCCAGGATATCGCCCGGCGTATCACGCCGACCACGCGTCTGCCGCAGGCCCCCAAAGGCGACGGGCAGTCGGGGGAGACGCGGTTGATCCGCGAGGAGGGGAGAGGCCTGGGAGACGCGTTTCCGGGCGCCTCCGCGAAGTATTTCGTGTTCCGCGGTTCGCGGTACTCCACCATCGTTCTTCGCGAACCCACGGCGGCGAGCGATTCCCTCCCGGGGGAAGTCCAATGCCCGGACTTCCTCCGCGTGCTGCTGGATACGATTCCCAACCCGGTCTACTGTCAGGATGCGAGCGGCCGCTATCTGGTGTGCAACACCCAATTCAGCGAACGCGTCATCGGTTTGCCTCGCCGGCGGATCATCGGCAAGACGGTCTTCGAGCTGAGAGAGGTAATACCCGCGGATCTGGCGGAAGGGTATTACACGCAGGACCAGGCCTTGCGGGACAACCCGGGTGTTCAGGTGCATGAGGGACAGGCCCGGTGCGCGGACGGTCAGCTGCGGGACTTCCTCTTCTCGAAGGCCACGTTCACGGGTCGGGACGGCGAGGTCGCCGGGATCGTCGGCGTGATGGTCGACATCAGCGAGCGGAAGCGATCCGAGCGATCCCTGGCCAAGAGCGAGCAACGGTATCGGGCCGTGTACGAGAACTCCGCCCTCGGGATCTTCGAGGTGACCCTGGACGGCAATCTGCTCAGCTCGAATGAGGCCTTCGCGCGATTGCTCGGGTATGCTTCCGCGGATGCGCTCGTGGGGCAGATCGACGACGCGGGCCGTCAGATTTATGCCGACGCGAAGAAGCGTCAATCGGTCGTCGATCGGGTCTTGCACCGTGAGGACGTTGCTCGCTTCGAGGTGACGTATCGTCGCCGCGACGGCAGCGAGTTCATCGGCGCGCTCACGATGCAAGCCGTCCGCGACGACGGTGGAGTTCCCTTGTACTTGTTCGGCTTCGTCGAGGACATCAGCGAACGCAAGATCGCCGAAGAGGAGCGGCGCCGACTGGAGCGGAAGATCCAGCACTCGCACAAGCTCGAGAGCTTGGGCATTCTTGCGGGCGGTGTTGCGCACGAGTTCAACAACATCCTGACGGGCATTCTAGGCAATGCGAGCTTCGCCAAAAGGGACCTGCCGGAGGGATCGGTTCTTCGCGAGAGCATCGAGCTGATCGAAGAGGCGGCTACGCGGGCAGCCGACCTGACGAATCAGATGCTGGCATATTCCGGACGCGGGGCGTTCATGGTCCGCTCGCTCCGGCTCTCGGATTTCGTGGACGAGATGAGCGCGCTGTTCGAGGCGGCCATCCCGAAGAAGATCCGAATCCAGTATGACCATGAGGGCGACGATCCGATTATCGACGGCGATGCCGAGCAGATCGAGCAGTTGGTGATGAACCTCGTGACCAATGCCGTCGAGTCCATCGGCAGCAAACGCGGCACCATTACGATTCGCACCGGGCGGATGGAGGTCAATGAGGCCTACCTCCGGGGGACATACCTTGACGACGATCTGCCGGCGGGTCGGTACGCGTTTCTCGAGGTGGCCGATACGGGGCGCGGTATGGACGCCGAGACCCGCAAGAAGGTCTTCGATCCGTTCTTCAGCACGAAGTTCGCCGGGCGGGGGTTGGGGCTCGCCGCCGTCTTGGGCGTGGTGCGAGGGCATCGCGGAGCGGTGCGTGTGGAGAGTGAGCCCGGACGCGGATCGGTGTTTCGTGTGTTGTTCCCGGCACTCGCAAGGGAGGAGCCGGCTTGCCGTCGACGGGGGGAGAGTGACGTGACCGACGCAAACCGCAGCCAGACGGTGATGGTCGTGGACGACGAAGTCCAGGTCCGGCAGCTGGCATCGAAGGCGCTGGAGACGCGCGGGTATCAGGTCGTCCTGGCCGAGGACGGGGAAACGTGCATCGGCCTCTTCGAGGAGGACCCTGAGCGATACGACGTCATCGTGCTGGACCTGACCATGCCCGACCTGGACGGGACCGAGGTGCTCGAGCGTCTGCGTGCGATCCGACCCGACGTCCGCGTGATCCTCTCCAGCGGCTACGCGGAGCAGGACGTCGTGCGGCGCTTCGCGGGCAAGGAGCTGACGGCGTTTCTCCACAAGCCGTATGTGCCCGCGACGCTGCTGGAACTGGTCGGCCAGATCGCCAACCGATGACGTCGGCGCAAGGTGCCGGCTCGTCCCAAGACCTCGCCTGCGCCATGCCGGTCGTCTGCCCCGCTACCCGTTTTCGCTGGCTCCGAAGGCGACGTCCGCTTCCCGGCGGAGAAACCCAAGAAAGACAGTGGATGGTGGCGACGGAAGCGTGCGGATCTCGCCGACGACCGGTCGCCGAACGGTCCGCTCGCGCATTTCCCCTCAGGCCGTTGACACACGATTCGTTGGCCGGTATTGCCTGACGAGGATCCGATGCCTTGCCGGACGGAGGCCCGCTCATGTCGCGCACCCGCCGCGAGTTCCTGCAATCCGCCCTGGCCACCGGTACGCTCGTTGGTCTTGGCGAGGCGTCGTCACCCGGGCCGCCCTCCTCCCGGTCCCGTGGGATGCCGCTGCGCGTTCTCGGTCGAACGGGAAAGCGGGTGTCAATGCTCGGCATGGGTTGCGCGTACGCCGGCGGAGGGGTCAGCGAGGCCCAGACCCGCGCGACGATCGAGGCCGCGATCGACGGGGGCGTGACGTACTTCGACGCCGCTCCGGAGTACACCCAGGCGGAGGAGCGTCTTGGACCGGTGGTCAAGCCGGTTCGGGACAAGGTATTTCTCGTCAGCAAGAGCTATGCGTTCGACGCCAAGGGGGCGGAGAAGGATCTGACCACGGCGCTCCGGCAGCTCAAGACCGACTACGTGGACTTGTTCCTGCAGCACGGCGTGGGGCTTCGTCCGATCGCCGAAACCCGGAACGCCTTGGGAAAGGGTGGTTCGCTTGCGTACCTCCGCAAGGCCAAGGCCAAGGGACTCATTCGCCACATCGGCATGAGCGTCCACGCCCCGCACGCGGCAGCGCTCGAACTCCTGCGGGAGGCGGACGACTGGGACGTGGTCATGCCCTTCATCAACTACGTGGCCTGGGCCCGCGAAGAGATGCTTGCGGAGAGCGACGTGGAGGTCGTCACCGTCAGCGACTACGAGCGGGTCTTCGAGCACGCGCGAAAGCGCAAGCTGGGCATCGTCGGCATGAAGATCTTTGGGGGGCATCCGGGCAAGCTCACCGACGACTACGACCGTGCCTTTCGCTACGCGCTGAGCGTTCCCGGCGTGGCATGCGTGTTGGTGGGTGCTCGAAGCGCCGACGAAGTGCGGCGCGCGGTCGCGGCCGCCAAGGCGTTTCGTCCGATGACCGAGGACGAGGTATTCGAGGCGCGTCAACGCGGAGATCGGATGGTCCGTAGACGCACGAGCCACGCGACGGATCTGGAACGGCACATCCGAGCCGACCTCGGTAGTGGATGGGTCGCCTGATGCGTCTCCGCCTCTCTTCAGCCCGTGCGGAGTTCCCCCGAAGTTGCCTGCGTGAGCGGATACCCGATGAGGCCCGACTGGCGACGTCCGTGGGGATCAGCATTTCCCAGTCGAGGGCGACCGGGCCACGCCGTGTGCGACAACTGCCGTTGCTAGTGACGATCGGGATGACGGCGGGGTTGCTCTTCGCATGCGGCTGTCAGGTTCATCCGTCGGCCGGGCCGCCTGTCACGTCGCATTCCCCCGTTTCCGGCCAGCCCTCTCAGGACATCGAGTACTACGTTGCCCCGTACGGCAGCGATCTCGATCCCGGGACCCAGCAGCGTCCCTTCGCCACGTTGGAGGGCGCGCGCGATGCGATCCGCGCGCTGCGTGCGGCAGGCGAGCCGTTCCGGCCGGTCACGGTTTGGATCCGCGGCGGGATGTACTTCTGCGACCGTGGGCTGGAGCTCACGCAGCAGGATTCGGGCGCGCCGGGGGCGCCGATCGTCTATCGGGCCTGCGGGAGGCTGCCCGTCCGTCTGATCGGCGGCCTCGAGCTGATGCCAAGCTGGTGCCGGCCGGTCGAGGACGCCACCACGCTGGAACGTCTCCCCGAAGAGGCCCGCGACAACGTGCTGCGGGTCGATCTACGGCGCCATGGCCTCGAGGACTACGGCGAGATGTCGATGCAGGGGCCCATGCTGGAGCTTTTCTGCAACGGCAAGCGGCTGCCGGTCGCTCGCTGGCCCAACGAGGGATGGGCCCACATCGGCAAGGTGGTCGAGACGAGGGAGGACGGGACGCAGCGGCTCGTCGACGGCAACAAGCGGGGACGGACGTTTCAATGCCTGGGCGATCGACCGAGGCGTTGGCTCCGGGCCGAGCAAGCCGTCCTGCACGGCTTCTGGTGGTATGGATGGACCGATCAGCACGTGGCCATCGAGCGCATCGATCCCAAACGTGGACTGATCACATTGACGGACGTTCCCGGCGGAGGGATCCGTCGTAACCAGTGGTTCTGCGCGCTGAATCTCCTGGAGGAGCTGGACGCACCGGGAGAGTGGTTCCTCGATCGCGAGACGGGCGTGCTCTATCTATGGCCTCCGGAGGATGGGTCCACGCATTCCATTCTCCTTTCGACCTTGTCCGAGCCGCTGATCCAGATGAGCGAGGCGTCGCACGTCACGATCCGCGGTGTGACGCTGGAGGTCACGCGTGGGGTGGCGACCGTCATCAGCGGCGGATCGTATTGCCGGTTCGCGGGCTGCGTCATTCGTTGTGCGGGTTCGCACGGCGCAGTCGTCGACTCGGGGCGCCGCAACGGTCTGGTGGGCTGCGATGTCTACCAGGTGGGCGCGACGGGGGTGCACATCACCGGCGGCAATCGATGGACGCTCGCGCCGTCGGGAAACTACGTCCTCAACTGTCACATTCACCACTACTCGCAACGCAAGAAGGTGTATCAACCCGCGGTTCGGATGTACGGGGTCGGTCATCGCATCGCCCACAATCTGATCCATGACGCTCCGCACCAGGCCATCGCCTACGACGGCAACGAGCACGTCATCGAGCTCAACGAGATTCACCACGTGGTCCTGGATTCGGCGGACGCCGGCGTGATGTACTCGGGCTGCCATTGGACGTTCCGAGGGAACGTGGTTCGCCACAACTTCATCCATCACATCCCGCACGGGCCGGGGCTCGGCACGGTGGGGATCTATCTGGACGACTGCGCATGTTCGACGCGCATAATGGGCAACGTGTTCTTCGACATGCTCAAACCGACGTTCATCGGCGGCGGGCGAGACAGCGCGATCGAGAACAACATCTTCATCGAGTGCGACGTGCCCGTCTACCTGGACAATCGGGGCCTGCGCTGGGGTCACTTCGTGCCCTCGGGTCCGATGTACGCGCAGCTCCGGCGGATGCGATACGATCAGCCGCCGTGGCGCGAGCGGTATCCTTCGTGTGCACGGATGCTCGACGAGATCCCGCAGGCGCCGCTCGGAAACGTCGTCGCGCGGAACGTGGCGTACGACTGCCGCTGGCGCGACCCCGAGCTGTTCTGCCGGCGGACCTCGCATAGCCAGCTCGATCGTCCGTACCTGGGGATGGTGGACAATTGGATCACCGAGGACGATCCGGGCTTCGTCGACGCGACGACGATGGACTTCCGCCTTCGGCCCGACGCGGAGGTCTTTCGACGCGTGCCGGGGTTCCGGCCGATCCCGTTCGGGAAGATCGGCCTGTACCGAGACGCGTATCGGGCGACGTGGCCCGTTCCGGAGGGGCGGTGGAGTCGATCAGGTGATGAGTAGCCGCAGCGCGAGCCGACTCGGTAAGGGCATTCTCCTTGCGGTCGTGGCTATGGTCTCCGGCGCGCTCGCCGCGGAGCCGGGGCGCGAGTACTTCATCGCCCCAGACGGCGACGACGGCAACCCCGGCACCAAGGCCGAACCCTTCGCCA
>CAZKCX010000251.1:0-9035 GCA_964550865.1 uncultured Planctomycetales bacterium | reverse complement strand
GAATGCCGCGACTCGAGCAGCAAACGTGGCACACAGGAACACTGCCATAGTCGCACCACTTGTGAAACACGCTACTAGACTCCTCAACTCTCCCTGAGAGGTTAGTCTACCGGATTCTCTCGTCGTTCACCACGAAGGAATTCATCGGGCGTGTGTGTTGGGCGTATGACACTTCACGCGGTTGGCCGTGAGGGAAGTGATTGAGCTTGTGTAACCCCTTCGGGAGTCGGTGCGCCAATCCGTCGCTTCCATCCGCGGGTTGCGCCTGCGGCTATTCACGTTCGTCCCCTTCGGGGACGGCGATAAACGAACGGGTAGTCGGGCCGGCTCCGCGTCTGCGGGCAGGCGTCGCGGAAGGTCGAGAAGGTCCTCGTCACCGTTTCGGCTCGTTCGTCACCGGGCGGCGGTGTTGGGGTACGGGGATCTCCTTCGCGCCGGAGAGATACTCGCCCGTGATCGATTCCTTCGCGCGGATAACTTGTCGCAGCGTTCCCTCGGCCACGACCACCCCACCGCGCGAGCCGGGCCCGGGACCGAAATCGACGACGTGGTCGGCCGCCCACATCGTCTCCTCATCGTGCTCGACGACGATG
Source organism: uncultured Planctomycetales bacterium (assembly GCA_964550865.1). Classification (GTDB taxonomy): domain Bacteria; phylum Planctomycetota; class Phycisphaerae; order UBA1845; family JAFGLZ01; genus JAFGLZ01. Next base: position 8,442 of record CAZKCX010000251.1, on the reverse strand, counting down.
ACCGTGTTGCCCATGTCGCGAAGCCGCTTGAGCGCCTCGAGGAGTCGTTGGTTGTCTCGCGCGTGCAGGCCGATCGACGGCTCGTCCAGGATGTAGAGCACGCCGACCAATCCGCAGCCGATCTGGCCGGCCAGGCGGATCCGCTGGCTCTCTCCGCCGGAGAGCGTCGGGGCGGCACGGTCCAGCGTGAGGTAGTGCAGCCCGACGTTCATCAGGAATTCCAGCCGCGTGCGGATCTCCTTGAGCGGCTCTTCCGCGATGACGCGGCGCGTCGCGTCGAGCTCGAGTGCGTGGAAGAACTCGACCGCCTCATCGACGGCCAATGCGCAGACCTCGCGTAGCGTCCTGCCGCCGAGGCGAACGGCCATCGCCTGCGGGTTCAATCGCCCCCCGTCGCATTCGGGGCAGGTGCGGATCCGCATGTACTGCTCGTAGTAGCGGCGGATGAAGTCGCGCTTCGCCCGACGATGCCGCTCGTGCAGCTCGGCGAAGATGCCGTCGAACGTGCCGCCGTGCCGCCAGACCTTGCGGCCGCGACGCCACGTGAAGGTCACGTGATCGTCGCCCGTGCCGTGGAGCAGGGCATCGCGCGCCTCCCGCGGCAGGTCCTTCCAGGGGGTGTCAATGTCGAAGCCAACGTGGTCGGCCACGCCGCGGTAGATGTGCCGTCGCCATCGGCCGATCCGCTTGCCCAACGGTGCGATCGCGCCGCGGAACAACGTCAGGTGCGGCTTCGGCACGCACAGCTCTTCGTCGAAATCGTAGACCGTGCCCAGGCCATCACAGCGGAGACACATGCCCGTCGGCGAGTTGAAGCTCATGAGCTGGGGGCTGGGCGGCTCGAAGCCGAGCCCGCACTCAACGCACGCGTACCGCGAGCTGTAGAGCACCTCCGCCGCGTCGGTCGCGCCGCCGCGTTTGATCTTGGCCTTCGCGGCACCCGTGCCCGCTTCGGCCGCCAGGACGATGAGGGTCCCCTCGCCGCGGATCAGCGCCGCCTCGACGGCCTCGGCGAGACGCGATCGGGTGTGCGGGCCGACGTTGAGTCGATCGATGACCAGCTCGATGTCGTGGCGAATGTTCCGCCCGAGGCGAGGGTCTTCCCGCAGTTGCATCACGCGGCCGTCGACACGCGCCCGCGTATACCCCGCGCGAAGCAGGTCCTCGAACAGGTCGCGATACTCGCCCTTCTGGCCGCGGACGATCGGCGCGAGGATCATCACCTGCCGGCCGTCGAAGCGCTCCAGCACGCTGCCGACGATCTGCTCGGGGGTTTGGGCGGAGATGGGTCGATCGCACTCCGGACAGTGTTGGGTTCCCGCGCGGGCGAAGAGCACGCGGAGGTAGTCGTGGATCTGCGTGATCGTGCCGACCGTGCTCCGCGGGTTCCAGCCGCCGGTCTTCTGCTGGATGCTGATCGACGGGCTCAGGCCGGAGATCTGGTCGACGTCGGGCTTGGCGAGCTGGCCGAGGAACTGGCGGGCGTAGCTGCTGAGCGACTCGATGTACCGACGCTGGCCCTCGGCGTAGAGCGTATCGAACGCCAGGGAACTCTTGCCCGAGCCGGAGACGCCGGTGAAGCAGATCAGCTTGTTGCGCGGCAGGACCAGCGACACGTCCTGGAGGTTGTGCTCCCGCGCCCCCTTGATCTCGATATGGTTGGGTTCCATCCCGCGTGTGCTCCGGGTCGACCAACGAAGCATTCTACCCCGATCGGCCACCGTGCAGCAAAAAGCGGCGAGTACGCGGAGGGGCTTTGCGGAACGGGTCAACAGGCAGGACGGGCACCCGCCGACCATAAGGAGTCCGCCATCACGACACAGGATCCTCTTCGAGCCGGCCTGGCTCCCACGGAGAAGCGCCGCGAAGCCGGGCTTGTCACGGCGGAGTCCTGTCTTCGACCCTGAGGCTCAGACCCGAAGGGAGGCTCAGACCGAAGGGAACTTGCCGAAGGGCGGAGCTCAGCGAAGACGAGACGCTCGTGCTACGAGGGCACCGTGCTGTGTAGCATGGGCATCTTGCCCATGAGTTCTTGTCACACCGCCAGCTCGATCGTGCGTTGCCGCAGCGTGCGCATCTTTGGCCGCGTAAGCAGCCGTTCTCCGCCTGAGGACTTCGGGGCATCCAGGGTCGCGCGGTTCTTCGGGGGTCCGAACTCACGGGCGGGACGCCCGTGCTACGTCCGGCTCGGCTCCGCCGCATCTGCTCGACGGGTAACGTCGGATCGGATACAACCCTCGGTTCCATGAACCGCAACCTCGTCGTCATTATCACCACGGCCGTCCTCTTCGGCCTGTCGTTCGGCGTCTACGACCTTGTCTTGCCGCTGTGGCTCAAGGAGAACGGCATCAGCTACAGCCTGATGGGGTGGATTTACGCCGTCAGCAACCTGATGATGATGCTGATCCCGATCGTGGTCGGCTCCGCGGCGGACTTCTTCGGCCGAAAACGGTTCTTCTCACTGAGCCTGGCCGCCTGCGCGGGGGCGTGCCTGGCCACGCCGATGACGGCCAACGTGATCGCGCAGATGTTCTTTCGGCTGCTCCAGCGCGCCGCCAACGGCGTCTATCAGGCCCTCTCGGATGTGCTGCTGTTCGAGACGAGCGCGAAGAAGTTCCTCTTATCCGTTCGGCTGGCGCGGGGCTTTGAGTTCACGTGCCACGCGCTCGCGGCGTTGCTCGTGTTCTTTCTCGTCTACGGCAAGAGCGGCGGGCAGTCGCTGGCGCTGCCGATGTTCGTCGCCTTCGGGATGCTCACGCTCGCCTTCGTGCTGGTCCTCGGCTGGCTCCGCGAGCCTCGAGGCGAAGAGCTACGCAAGCTCGACCGCAAGCCCATCAACCCGCTTGGCCTGCCGAAGGTGCTCATCCTATTGGCCGGTTTCAACTTCGTCTTTCAGCTGGGGCTGTCGATCAGCCATTCGCAAATGCAGCTCCTGTTCTTCGAGGACAAGTTCGACCTGCCCAACCACCAGGTCGCCATCGTCTCGGTCGTCCATCGGATCAGCCTCGGCGTGCCGATGGTGTTGGCCTCCTTCTGGGTAACCAAGCCGAGCAAGTGGCTGTTTGCCACGACGGTCGCGGTCGAGGGCGTGTTCGTCTCGGCCACGGTCCTGCCCGCGACGGTCTACGGCGCGGTGGCGGTCTGGTTCGTGCACGATCCGATCGGCGCGGCCATCTGGGCGCCCATCAACTCGTGGTACATGCAGGAGTATGCGCGACCCGACCACAGGGCGGCCGACGTCGCGACGGTCCTCGCCATGAGCACGTTGGGCATGGTGATCGGGCCCGTGTTGGCGGGCTGGCTGGCGGAATATCCCGGGAGCGTTCCGGCACCGCTGAGCGGCGCCATCGACCTGCCGTTCTTCTTCAGCGGCATCATCGTGGTCGTATCCGCGGCGTTTGTGTGTTTCCTGCCGAAGTCGAGATCCAAAGCCCCGGCGGGATCGTCGTCTGCGTCCTCCTGAGGCGCCGGCAAGAGAGAGGCCCCTGCTATTGCATTTCAGGAGTATCGAGACTACCTGCCCACGCCGCGGCATCTATGCCGCGCGGCCGCGCCGGATGAATCCGGCGGCTCGGGTCATCCGGCGCCGGGAGCGAATCTCCAGTCGGATTCGGGTCCCCCACCGCTGAAGCGGTGGGTCATCCGGCGCCGGGAGCGAATCTCCAGTCGGATTCGGGTCCCCCACCGCTGAAGCGGTGGGCCACCCGGCATCGAGACATCGCCATCCGTCGACGGGGCGGGCTGAACGGGATTGCATCGGTGTGATACCATGGCAGTCCGTCAGAGCGGTAGACAAGCCGAAAAAAGCTCACGATATGCCAGGAGCCCTCGAGATGAATCGATTGTGCAGCGCCGCATGTGTAATCAGCGTGGTCCTCGGAACCGTCCCCCCCGTCGCCGCCGAAGCCGAGCCGGCCAAGACCGTCTTCGTCAAGGACGGCCGACCGCTGGACGTCCACGAAGAGGGCAAGGCGTGGAAGCGCGGAAAGGGCTATCTCGAGTGCTCGGGCTACGGGAACTTCCTCCTCGGCGGGCGGGCGATCGGCGAAGGCGACTTCCGCGTCGTCGCCCGCCTCCGCATCCATGACCTGGGCAAGAGCGCGGCCTCCTTCTTCATCGACGACCGCAGTCACTTCGGCTTCGAGGGCGGCAACGGCGAGGTGTTCATCCAAGGACCGCTCTTCTCGAAGAAGACGAAGTTCTTCGGCGAGTCGTCGGAGTTCCTCCGCGAGGGAGAGCCGTTCACGTTCGAGGCCGTGCGCAAGGGCAAAAAGCTGACGTTCCTGCTCGACGGCAAGGAGGTGACGACGATCCCCTATCGCAAGCCGCCGTGGGGCGAGATCGGCCTGCGGCCGTGGCGGAGCCGCATGCAGGTGGTGGATTTCTGGGTCGAGGGCGCGACGAAGAAGCCCTTCCCGCCGCGGACGCAGCCGAAGGCCTACACGATCCCCGTCGTCGATCTGTCGGACGAGCCCGAACGGCGTGTCATCGTCGAGCGAAAGCCCGGCCAGTACCTCGGGCATCCCACGACGCTGCTCATGCCGAACGGCAAGACGATCTTCTGCACGTATCCGCTCGGTCACGGCGGGCCGGCGGCCGTGCTCAAGAAGAGCACCGACGGCGGACGGACCTGGAGCGACCGCCTGCCGGTTCCGGACAACTGGAAGACCGCCACCAACTGCCCGTGCATCCATCGACTCGTCGGGCCCGACGGCGTCGCGCGGCTGTTCGTGTTCGAAGGCAACGGCAAGATGCGGCAGGCGATGTCGCTCGACGAGGGCAAGACGTGGACGCCGTTCCGCGAAAACGGCCTGCATTGCGTGGTCGCGCCGATCACCGTCGTACCGATCTCGGGCGGACGGCACCTCATGCACTATCACAGGGGATTCAGCGACCGCGACCGCTCGCCGCTGACCATCTGGCAGAGCATCTCGTCGGACGGCGGGCTGACGTGGGGCAAGGAGCGGAAGGTCGCGGAGTTCTACGGCGCGGACCTCTGTGAGCCGGCGATCGTCAAATCGCCCGACGGCACGCAGCTCGTCGGCCTGATGCGCGAGAACCAGCGACGCTACAACTCGTTCATGATCGTCAGCGACGACGAGGGCAAGACGTGGTCGAAGCCCGTTGAGCTGCCCGCGGCGCTGACGGGCGATCGGCATTGCCCGCGCTATGCCGAGGACGGCAGGCTCGTGATCGCCTTCCGCGATACGTCGTACGCCGGACCGACGCGGGGCGACTTCGTCGCCTGGGTGGGCACCTACGACGACATCGTGAACCTGCGCGAGGGGCAGTATCGAATCCGCCTGTCCAACAGCCCGAAGAAGTTCGACCTGGGGTATCCTGGGCTGGAGCGGTTGCCGAACGGGACCTTCGTCACGACGACGTACCTCGTGCTCGAAGAGGGCGAGAAGAACTCGGTCGCGAGCTTCCGGTTCACACTGGCGGAGACGGACAAGAGGTTGGATATGCTACCGAAACAGGAGGCGCTCTTCGTCTCCGGCGAGGACGGGTATCACACCTACCGCATCCCGGCCATGGTGGTGACCACCCAGGGCACGCTGCTGGCGTTCTGCGAGGGCCGCAAGCACAGTGGATCCGACGCCGGCAATATCGACATCGTGCTCAAACGGAGCACCGACGGCGGCAAGACGTGGGGGCCGATGCATGTCCTCGTCGACGACGGGCCTCATACGGCGGGGAACCCGGCGCCCGTCGTCGATCAGAGTACGGGCACGATCTGGCTGCCATTCACGAAGAACCTCGGCAACAAGGGGCTGCGCGTCATCGAGCAGGGCAAGGCGCCTCGGACCGCATGGATCACCCACAGCACCGATGACGGCAAGACCTGGGCCGATCCGGTCGAGATCACGGACGCGGTCAAGAAGGAGCATTGGCGATGGTATGCGACCGGCCCGTGTCACGGCATACAGCTGAACAGCGGACGCCTACTGATCCCGTGCGACCACTCGAACCACGACTACGGCGGCCACAAGTTCTGCTCGCACGTGATCTACAGCGACGACCACGGCAAGAGCTGGCAGATCGGCGGGATCGTCCGCGGCGGGGTCAACGAGTGCGTGGCCGTGCAGCTCACCGACGGCCGCGTCTACCTGAACATGCGGTGCTATCAGGGCAAACACCGCCGCGCGGTGGCGTGGAGCGACGACGGCGGCGAGACCTTCGGCGAGGCGAAGCTCGATCCGGCGCTCATCGAGCCGGTCTGTCAGGCCTCGGCCATCCTGCTGACCGACGGAAAGAGGTATGACAGGGAGCGCGTCCTCTTCAGCAATCCGGCCGGCGAGCAGCGGGAGCGGATGACGGTCCGCATGAGCTACGACGGGTGCAAGACGTGGCCCATAAGCAAGGTGCTGCATCACGGCCCGAGCGCGTACAGCGACCTCTGCGTGTTGGACGATCACACGATCTGCTGCTTCTACGAATGCGGGGAAAAGCACCGGTACGAGACGATCACGCTGGCGCGGTTCGGCGTCGATTGGCTCACCGACGGCAAGGACGCGATCCGGGCGAAGTGATCGCCCTGAGCTCTTCGCAACAAATGTCTGGACCGTCGAGCAGCCTTGCCTTCTGTGGCCCAGCCGCCCTCGGCTGGGGCCTTTCGACGGTTCAGGGCCCCAAACCGCCAGGACGCTCCTGGCATCATGCCCGTCGGCTTATTCGACGTAGCCCAGGTCGCGCAATCGCTCCTCGATCAGCTCTTGCTCGTCTTGGCTGATGCCCGAGCCGTCCTCGTCGCCCTCGCCGTCCGTGGCGGGCTTCTCCTCCGGCGGCCAGAAGGTCGCCAGCAAGACGACGGCCGTGATCAACGCCCAGATCGTCGGCACCATGAACAGACCGTGGTAATCGATGACGCCGGTCTTCGGGTCCCTGTACACGTCGCCCAAGTAACCCAGGATGGGGCTGGCGATGAAGGGTCCGATGCCCAGGATGACCAGGTTGAAGAGCATCTGGGCGCTGGCCCGGACGTCCTTCGGGCTGAACTCCTCGGCAAAGACGTACACGACGGCCAGGAAGAAGGTGTACGCCGCACCATGGACCACGTTGCTGGCGATCACCAGCCACGCCAACTCGGGCTTGCCCGCGCTGTAGGAGTAGATGGCGAAGCGGATGACGTGGGCGAGCACACCCAGCGAGAGCATCCTCCTCCACCCCAGCTTCCGGAGGAACCAGCCCATGGCGGCCATGGTGAAGACCTCGGCCACCTGCGCGATGCTCATCGCAGGCATGATCCACTGGTCGGGGATCCCGAGCGTGGCCAGGTACGGACTCGTCCACAAGAAGTAGCACTGGTGGACCGAGGCATCACTTAACGTCAGAATGAACAGGACGAGAAAGGCCGGGGTCTTGAGCAGCGAAAGGGCCTTGAAGGGGGCAAACTCCTGGGCGGCGTCCTTCTTGGGCGGCGTGTGCGGCAGACTCAGCGAGAAGAACGCCAGGAAGAGCGACATCCCGCCGGCCAGGTAGAACGTCCATTTCAGGCCTTGCTTGAGGGCCTCGCCCTCAAGCCCCCTCAAGATGAAGAACAGCGGCAAGCTTGCGGCGACCCAGCCGATCGTCCCCCACAGCCGGATGCCGCCGAAGTCCCGCTGGGCGTCCGGCATGTGCGCGAAGCTGATGGAGTTCGCCAGCGAGAGCGTGGGCAGGTAGAAGATCGCGTAGAGAAGCATCAAGAAGAAGAACGGCCAGAAGGTTTCCTGCGTGGAGACCGCGAACATCAGGATGCCCGACGCCAGGTGGCTGACAACCATGAAGCGTTCGGAAGAGACCCACCGGTCGGCGACCTGGGCGCTGCCGAACATGGCCGTGAATGAGGCGATCGCCATCGTGGCGAAGATCCAGCCCAGCTCCCCACCGCTGAAGCCGCAGAAGTCCGTGAGATAGCGGCCCAGCATGGGCAGCCACGACCCCCAGATGACGTAGGTGCAGAACATCATCACGCTCAGGCGGATTCGCAAACCCAACGGCATCGGCATCGGTGTCCTCCCTTGCTTCCGGGCGGGGTCACATCGGCGAGCATTCTAGCGGGGTCGGGATGACGAGGCAAAAGCGGAAACGGCGGGCCGCCCGGGCCCCGTCCGTGTGTGATGGACCCCGCGGTTCGAGCCCTAAACGAACAGCGCCCGACCTCGTCCGGCCGGGCGCTGCCCACTCCTCCTCACCCACTGCGAAACTCGTGCCGGCCGCCGGAGACTATCGTCCCCCGCGGCTCACCTGATCTTCTCTCGGAATGCTCTCCAACCTGGCCTTGAGCTCATCGAACAAGGCGTCGACGGGACTTAGCAGGTCGCGGAGTTCTCCCTGCAGGGCGCTGCGATCGGCGGGCTCCGCGCCTTCCATCTGTTTCTGAATGCGCTTGATCTCGTCCCCACGGGAATCCCGATAGGCCCGGGCCTGCTTCTGCAATCCCTTGAGGATCGCGTGGGC
>CAZKCX010000250.1:3776-9072 GCA_964550865.1 uncultured Planctomycetales bacterium | reverse complement strand
GCCTTCTCGACGGGGACGCCCAACTCGAGCACGTCGCCCGGACGCGCGCCCGTCCACCACAAATGCGCCCCCGCGCTCCACGCCTGATCCGCCGCCAGACCCGTCTTCTGCACGGTCGTCTTGCCCTTGGTGACCTTCTTGACCTTGAGCCCTTCGCCCTCGAGCGCGCCCTGGATGGTGGCCTTGGCGACGGGCGAGGCATGCCGAAACCGTCGTGCCTCCACGTCGGGCAGCTTGGGGAACGGCGCGTGCGGCTCGGTCTGATACCAGAAGGCGACGGATGCGATGTCGTCGGTGAGCTTTTTGTACTTGCCGTCCTTGCCCCAACCGAGGGCCTGGATCGTCACGCGGAGGTCCTTCTCAAAGCAGATCGGGTCGGGGATGTGCCAGCGGTAGAGGCTCCAGAAGTGCGGTGGGCCGTGGCGAAGGACACGCTCCATCCTCTCCCGCTGCGCGCCGTTGAGGTCGGCCATGAACCGCTGCAGTAGCAGCGAATCGCGGTTCTCGCCCGGGAGCGTCGTGCCGACGTACGCCGTGCTGTAGATGCTCTGGAACCCGTAGCTGCCACAGAAGTAATCCTCAGTTCCCGTGCCGCAGATGGTGGGGAACTCCTTGTCCCCGTCCATGTAGAACTTGATCTCCCCCTCCCCGAACCACCCCGGCGAAAGCTGTGTCCACGCCAGGAACGTCCCGACGTATCGCCCCTTCCCACGGATGCCGTCGACGATGACGTAGGGGTTCTGCTTGTCCGTCATCGCCCGCCGCCACTGCGCGTGCAGATAGCCCGCGTCCTCGGGCACGGGCGTCTCGGCGTACGTGATCTGATAGGCCAGCAGCGTGAAGTCCTCGTCGGTCTCGTTGGTATAGGTGACCCTGGCGTGCTTGCGAAACGGCATCGGCCAGTAGCAGTTCATCGCGTTGTGCGGTGCGACGACCACGGCAAGCGAGTTGACCGGTGCGAACAGGTCGTGTCCGACGGCGAAGAAGTCCGTCGTCGGGGCCTCGATCGACGGGGTTTCCTCGTTGTCCCAGTAGAATCGCAGAACGTGTCCGCGGTTGGGCGCGCCGCCGGCCAGCCAGATGTGTTGGATCACGCCCGGGCCGTCGACGTCCATCAGCACGGCCGTCTCACCGGCGTTGATCCGCAAGAAGGGGCGGACCTTCCATCCCCGTCCAAGGTCGTCGGCTGCGCGCGCGGCCAAGGGTGGCTTCGGCTCACTCGGGTCGGGGATGGCCATCCCGCCCTTGCCCTTCTCGCCGGTGGGGTTTTCCGCGCAGACGGACCGCGTCTTGGCCCCCGTGAGCATGGGCAGCGTGTTCAGACCCGAATGCAGACCGAAAGACGGGTTCATGGTGGCACCTCTCTTCTCGGCAGTATGCCGGGGCTCAGCGTGCAGCGCGGAGCCCAGTAGAATGATCACCAGGAGTGAGTGAACCAGGTATGGCATGGGTAGATCCTCCTTCAAAACCACATGGTAACGCTCGGCCAGAGGCGGCGTCCACGAGGTTTGCCATTCGCAGGGTGTTTGACAAGCTCTTCGCCGCCCCACAGCATAACCGCGGGGATCCGTTTCGACCTGTGCCCGCCGGCCTGGAGATATCCATGCGACCCATGCATGCCACGAATCTCGTTACGTTCCTGACTGTCGTGACGACGTTAATGGGGGCAACCTCTTCGATGGACGCCGCAGAGGATCTCCGCTCCGGCCTGCCCTGGGCGCAGTTCCATTCGCCCGACTTCACCCGCCCGGCCGGCAAGGGCTGCGACAAGCAGATCAACCTGGACACCGGCACGACGATCGACGGCTACGCCCGCTTCTGGACGGGCCTCATCGAGGCCCCGGCCACCGGGGAGGTGACGTTCAGCGCCGAGGCCGACGATGGCGTGCAGCTCCGCATCGACGGCAAGAGCGTCATCAACGGATGGGGCCTGGGCCTGCCGCGCGAGGGCAAGCTGTCCATGAAGAAGGGGCGGCGACTTCCCATCAAGGTCTATTACTACCAGTCTGGGGGTACAGGCTACATTCGGCTGTCTTGGAGTTGGGAGGGCAAGGAACGCGAGCTGATCCCCGCCTCGGCCTTCCGGTATGCCCCCGAGCACGCCCGATGCATCGACGAACTCATGCAGGGCAAGCGAAAGGTTGATGTCCAGGCGCCGTGCCCGTTTCCCATCAAGAGTAGGATCTATCAGGCGAGCAAGCCGTCGGGGCCACGCGGTCCCATCCGACTCAAGCCGGGTCCGCACCTGTTGATCGACGACTATCTCATCGCAGAGAGCGAGAACGTCGAACGAAAGGTCAATGCTCCCCGGCGCGACCTGTCAGGCCCCGTCGTCACGGGCAAGGGCGGCAAGGGCGACGACTGCTTCCAGCCGTACATGGAGATCATCCGAGACCCGAAGACCGGGCGCTTTCGCATCTGGTACGGCGTGCCTGAAGACGCCAGCCAATCGCACGTTGGCTACATGGAGTCGGACGACGGCATCCACTGGCAACGACCACACCGCGTGCTGGAGGATCCCTCACCGATCCAGTTCGGCGTGAGCGTCATCGACGAAGGCCCGAACTTCGCCAAGCCCGAGCAACGGTTTAAGTGCGGCTACTACGGCAAGGAACGACCGGGCGGGCTCCGTATCGCCGTCTCGCCGGACGGCCTGTCCTGGAGGGCGTTGGTCGATCGTGTCGTCCTCCACCATCGCCATGACATAAACAACGTCTATCGTGTCGTCCTTCGCGACCGCTACATGGCCATCATCAGTACCTATATCCCCGGGCCGACGTGGTCGGGTCATCGTCGGGTTACACTCACGAGCTATAGCCAGGATCTCGTTCAGTGGGCGAGGCCGTGGCTGATCGTCACGCCCAACGACAAGATCGAGCCGGGCGAGACCCAGTTCTACGCCATGTGCGGCTTCCTGACCCGCGGCGATCTCCTGATCGGTATGGTGAAGGTTCTCCACGACGACTTCAGCGCCGATCCCGACGGACCGAAGGCGGGCGTCGGCTGGACGAGCCTCGCCTGGACGCGCGACGGTGAGCATTGGACCCGAGATTTGGTCGTCTTCTTCGACCGACATCCGGAGAAGGGGCAATGGGACCACGCCATGGCGTGGATCGACTGCCAGGTGCCCGTCGACGATCAGGTCTACCTCTATTACGGGGGCTACAAGCAGGGCCACAAGATCAACCGCTTCGAGGAACGCCAGATCGGCTTGGTGCGGATGCGGCGTGATCGGTACGTCGCACGACAGGCGGGCGCGAAGGTCGGCTTGCTGCGAACGCCGCCCCTCGTTCTCGAAGGCAGCACGTTGACGTTAAACGTCGACGCGTCCGAGGGCGAGGTGCGCGTTCAGGTCGAGGACGGAGGAGGAAAGCCCGTGGACGGACTGTCCTTTGACGACGTCGAGCCCGTTCACGCCGACTCGCTCCATGCCCCGGTGGAGTGGAAGAGCGGCGTAAGACTGCCCCAGAGCAAGCCCATTCGACTGGCGATACGCCTCCGACAGGCCCGTCTGTTCGCATTGGGCGTCCGATAAGGCGTCTGCACACGCCTCATCGGCTGCGATCTCAATAAAATTTAGGATCTCGCCGAAAGAAGTCAATTTCTGTAAGTACAATGCCGACATGAATCAGGAGAAGCAAACGCGGTGGCTCAGTGAATAAAATCAAAGTTTGGCTGCCTATGCATTTGATATTGTTCAATCTATGTTGTAGAGTCCTGTGTAGAATGCAGTCGGGTTGATATGCCAGGCGAAACGATTGGGAATGATTGTCCGTATTGTGGGTCACCCATGGCGGTGACCCGAATGACGTGCCACAAATGCATCGTCTCGATTGATGCACCGTTCCCGGTCTCGAGGCTGGCCAACTTGCCGGTCGAGCATCAGCGCTTTATCGAGATGTTCGTCCTGGCCAGCGGGAGCCTCAAGGAGATTGCCGAGCAGACGGGCGTGTCGTACCCGACGGTTCGGTCCCGGCTGGATCGGGTGATCGAGGTCCTGCGAAAGGAGATCGCCAAGACGGGCGAGATCAAAGGCAGTATCCTCGACGCCGTGAGCGAGGGAAAGATGTCGGCCGAAGAGGCCGCGAGATTGATCAAAGGCATATAGGTTGTGTCCATGGACTCTGGTGAAGGTTCGCGAACCGATCACGAGGAGCGCGAATCGCCCGTGCCGCCGGAAGGAGCGTCGGCGGGCGCGGACGAGGATGCGCGGTTGAACGAGGCGTTGTTTCAGGCCGACAGTCGGCTTGTGGCCTCATTGCAAGATGAAGAAGCGCGCCATCGGCGCCGCCGATGGTGGAAGATCGGAGGAATCGCGATGAGTTTGACCGTAACCGGAGTCATCATTGGGGTGGTGTTGTCGAGCGTGGGCGTGACCTCACAAGAGGCGAACAAGGCCCAAAGCCTGACCGCCGCCGGCTGGCAGCTCTGGCAGAAACGCCAGTACGTTCAGGCGGAGGAGAAGTTTGAGCAGGCCGTCAAGCTCGATCCGAAGGCCGTCAACGCCTGGAATGGATTGGGATGGGCCCGCTTCAACAGCGGTCGGATCGACGAGGCGGAAGAACCCTTCCAGCGCTGTGTTGCCATCGAACCGGCCCACCCGGCCGCGTTGAACGGCCTGGGCCAGCTCTACTTCTTCCGTCGGCAGTACGACAAGGCCGAACGCTACTGGAAGCAGTGCGCCAAGACCGCCCCCGCCGCCTGGTACGGCATGGCCAAGATGTACCTGCTGAAGGGCGAGTACGAGCAGGCCGCCAAGTGGGCCAACAAGGTCCTCGCCCAGCAGAAGAACGACACGCTGATGAAGGACGTGTTGGCCGCCGCGAACGCCGGCAGGGTATCCGACGAGCTTCGGAAGAAGATCGAGCCGCCTCCGCCGGTGAAGAAGGGAACGGCCGCCGCCCATACCGAGCAGGGGTGGCGGTACTTTCAGCGGGGCATGCCCTCCAAGGCGATGGACGAGTTCGAGGCGGCGCTGCGGAAGGACCCCGACAGCGTGAACGCCCACAACGGAATGGGCTTCTGCCTGCTGAACACCGGCAAGTCCCAAGAGGCCAAGCCGCACTTCCAGAAGTGTCTGGAGCTAATGCCCGAGCATTGGGGCGCGATCAACGGGCTGGCCCGATGCTTGAAGCAGGAAGGCAAGGTCAAAGAGGCGATCAAGCTCTGGGAGCAGATGGTCGAGGACTGCCCGACGCCCAACGCCGGCAACACGGGACTGGCGTACACGTACCTCGAGCAGTGCTACTACGAGAAGGCCATCGAGCAGTTCAAGGTCCTCGTCAAGGCCGACCCG
>CAZKCX010000250.1:0-3766 GCA_964550865.1 uncultured Planctomycetales bacterium | reverse complement strand
GACTGCCGCGAGAAGCTCGCCCAGGCGAGGACCGAGCTGGCGAAGGAGCGGTAACGCCCCTCGTGCGACCAGCGCCAGCGACGCGTTGATAATCTTGGTTGCAGGATCCGCGGGTCGGGTGGACACACCCGACCCGCGTCGCGCGCGCCGGGAATGCCGATCGTGCGGGACGAACGGGAACGCATGCGATGGTCTGCGTCGTTCAAGGCCACCGCGCACGAAGCAGTGACTCCCACGATGGGCGATCGGAAGCCGGAATTGGTACAGTGCGGTGGGTGCGCCTTAGGGCATAGAACTACTGCGAAGTGCCGTCGATCAATTGCAGCGCGTGCCGGTGAGCGTCGGTCTTGGCCTCGTGTGATTCGCCCTGCGAGGAAGGCAGGGCAGACGATCCGTCCCCTGCCAGCATGGTGCTGGGATTTGCGGTGATCGGAATTCGACGTCGAATGGTGATGCGGTAGGTACCCTTCGCGGGCAGTTTGCCGTCGAGAATCATCTGGCGCAATGTGTCGAATTCGTCCCGCTCCTCGTAGCGGTCTCGCGGGAGGGGAGCGGCCGGCATCCAGGAAGCGGGCACGGCCGGCAGATGGCTGTTGGTGTCATAGGGGGCGCCGCTCTGGTCGAACAACCCCGACTGATCGGTTGCCAAGCCCTGGGTCTTGTCCGTGCCCACGCCGTAGTAGCTCGGTACGAACACGCCGACGATGACGAGGATCGCGGCGGCCACCGCCACGACCTCGCGAAGCGACATGAGCGAGGAAACCAAAGACGAGCGTCCGGCCCCGACGTGCTGCGGACGAGGATCAAACTGGATCGTCTCAACCGATTCGGCCTCGATGGCCTCATCGATTCGCGCCATGACCTTGTTCGCCAGCCCAGGTGGCGTCGGCGGAGTCGTCCAGGCGCGTAGCGGTGTGAGCAGTCGGTCGGTCTTTTCGCGATGGGCATGTAGTTCGGGGTGCGTTGCCAGGATGCTGTTCAGACGGGCCTGATCGTCGGCGTCGAGGATCCCCATCGCGTCGCCGATCAGCAGGTTCTCCAAATCGTCGGGCAACTCGTACATGCTCATGTGGCTCTCTTTCCCTCAATCCGACCCGTTGGATCGCTCAACTTCGCCCCGCCCGCTGGCCGATCTCGGCCCGATAGGCTTCGGCGAAGGCGCCGACCGCGGCGTGTAACCGACTCTTGACCGTGCCCAACGGGATGTCGAGCACCTCGGCCATGTCCTTGTAGGGGAGTCGGTGGTAGTACGCCAAGATCAAGACCTCTCTGAGATTGTCCGGCATCTGATCGACGATACGTCGGACGGCCTGCTCTTGTTCGGCCTGTTCCAGCGGTTGGTCCGGTGCATCGTCGGCCCCTGCAAGCAAATCGAGGAAGCGCTGTCCGTCGCCCTGCTCTTCGGTAATCGAGGCGTCCAATGGAACCTCGGACTTCCGAGCGCGCCCCCGCAACATATCCCTGGCCTTGTTCGCCGCGATCGTAAAGAGCCACGGCTTGAATCGCCGCGATGTGTCAAAGCTCTCTGCCGACTGGTGGACCTGCAAGAAGGTCTCTTGCACGAGGTCCTCCGCGGCGGCGGCGTTGCCGGTGAAACGAACCAGAAACCGGAACAGCTCCTGGTGATACCTCTCGACGAGCTCGGCAAGGCCATCGGAGCGGCCTTCGGCGTAGCCGCCAATCAGTTGCTCGTCGCTGAGTTCGCTCACCGGTGCTGTCTTCCTTTACGAGTGCGGGAGCCCGAGGGTTCGAGGAATTCCGCCAGAATCGATCATACCAATCCCGGGCGCCACGTCAATTTCTTCTTGACACCCTCAATCGCTGAACGTATTATCCCGTCTGTACTTACGTCGCCCGGCGCGGGCCATGAGCGAGGGAAGCCCCGTTGTCGATGTCCACCCGTTCGAGTCGGAGCCGCCAGTTTTCCTTCGGCCGTTGTCTCTGCGCGACGTTCTTGACGGTCACGGCAGGAGTCGCCCTGGCGATGTTGACCTCGATCCTGACGGGCGGCGATGCCCGGGCCGATAGCCCGCAACCCACTTCTTTGCAACGGCTTACCGACCCACGGGTCGTCGTCGTCAAGCACCAACGGCTCCTCCATTTGTTTGATGGCGGACAACTGGTGCGGACATACCCTGTCGGACTCGGACGACGACCGATCGGCCAGAAGATCCACCGGAACGACAACCGCACACCCGTCGGTACCTTCTACATCTGTAGTCGCAACCGGCACAGTCGATTTCATCGGTTCTTGGGAATCAGTTACCCCAACGAAGATGCCGCAAAGCGCGGTGTCGAGCAGGGATGGATCTCCGCGGGACAAGCCCACGCCTTGCGGTCGGCCTTGGAAGGTCGCCGCCGACCCACATGGGATACGGCCCTCGGCGGAGGAATCGGTCTGCATGGCGGGGGTGCGGACAGCGACTGGACGGCGGGCTGCATTGCCCTCGCGAACGATGGGATCGAAGAGCTGTACGCGGTCGTCGACATCGGCACGCCGGTCGAGATCCTCCCCTGAGTTGGGTTCGGTTCGCTCCTCCAGCTGGTTTTCACCGATCCATCGGTCCGTGAAGATGCATTCGGTTCGCGCGGGGCAAGGAAATCGACAAGCCGGCCCAAACGCATTACCATACGAAGCGCCATGTCGGTCTCTTCACGATCCCTGCCGCAACGGACGATGGCTTCGTTGATCGAGGCCTCGACGGCCATCAACTCGTCGCTGGATCTCCAGGCGACGCTCCAGGCGATCGCGCGCTCGGCGGCGTCCGTCATGCAGGCCGAAGCGAGCAGTGTCCTGCTCCTGGACAAGCGACGCGATAAGCTGACCTTCCTTGCCAGCGTGGGGGGTGGGGGGGATCGACTTCTAGGAGAGGAATTCGACGCGGACCTAGGCATCGCCGGCCAGGTGATCTCCACGGGCCAACCCGTCCTCGTTACGGACGTTCGCAGCCACCAGAAGTGGTTCCAGGGCATCGACGATCGCAGCAACTTCGACACCCGCGGCCTGGTAGCCGCCCCCCTCGTGCATCAGGACGAGATCATCGGCGTGGTTGAGGTCCTGAACCGCGTCGCCGAGGGGAACTTCAGCGAGCAGGATCTCGAGCTGATCCAGATCTTTGCCAATCTCGCCGCCAGCGGGGCCGTCAACGCACAGCGCCACGAGGAGCTACGGCGCGAAAACCGCGGCTTGCGCGAGGTCCTCAAGGGCGACGAGCAGATCGTCGGCCAATCCGATGCCCTCCGGGGCGTCCTCGATCTGGCCTATCGCGTCGCCAAGAGCAACGCGACCGTCCTCCTGCTCGGCGAGACGGGCACGGGTAAGGAGCTGATGGCCCGGGCGATTCACAACGCCAGCTCGCGATCCGAGAAGGCCTTCGTCGCGATCAACTGCGCGGCGCTGCCGGAGACGCTCCTGGAGAGCGAGCTGTTCGGGCACGAGGCCGGCGCGTTTACCGGGGCGGTCTCGCGGAAGCTGGGACGCTTCGAGCTGGCCGACGGCGGGACGCTGTTCCTCGATGAGATCGGCGACCTGACGCCGCCGATCCAGATCAAGCTGCTCCGCGTCCTGCAAGAGCGGGAGTTCGTTCGCGTCGGCGGAACCAAGACCGTCGCGTGCGACGTGCGCGTCATCGCCGCAACGAACGTGGATCTCCAAGCGGCCATCAAGGAAGGGACATTTCGCGAAGACCTTTACTATCGGCTGAACGTCTTTCCGATCACGTTGCCGCCGCTGCGGAACCGTCGCGAGGACACCCCGCTTCTGGTC
>CAZKCX010000249.1:0-9085 GCA_964550865.1 uncultured Planctomycetales bacterium | reverse complement strand
CGCAGCTCGAGGTACCTCTTGTACGCCGCTGCGGACTTCTCGGACTCGTGCATCGTCAAAGCGGACTCCGCGAGTTGGCCCAGCGCCCGCAGGTCGTCCGGGTGATCGCGGACATAGGCCTCCATGAGCTCGATCCCGCGGGCATGCAGCCCCGCCTGCACGTAGTCCATCGCGCGCTCGAAGCGGGCCCATTCGCCCATCATGTCCTTGGGATCCGGCAAGGTCTTTCTCGACGTGACGGGCGCCGAGGATGCCACGACGTACCCCAATCCCGCCAATCGTTCCTTGGCCTCGTCGTCGATGGCGATGTTGGCCTGGATGGACATGCGCATTTCCGGGTCGTCCCCAAGGTGCTCCGTCAACGAGGCATGCAGCTTCCTGGCCACCTCGGGCCGCTCGCCATACAGATTCCTCGTCTCGTTGGGGTCGGCCTCGAGGTCGTACAGCTCGGGTCGCGGGGCATAGATGTATTTGAGATCCCGGCGCCGCAGTCCGGCCAGCGGCGCCCAGTGATGCATCGCGTTGCACCAGAGCGACTCGATGTAGATCGTCCGGTTCGGCGCCGGTTCAGGCTTCAGCAGACTCAGGCCGTCCAATCCTTCCGGGATGGGCAGCCCGAGCAGATCCAGCACCGTCGGCACGACGTCGACCAGCCCCACCTGCCGATGCAGCACCTTGCCCTGCGGCATGGGGGCCGGCGCGCTGAAGATGAGCGGGACGAGCAGCGTGGGATCGTACAGCAGCAACCCGTGCGTGAGCTCATCGTGCTCGCCGAGGCCCTCTCCGTGATCACTCGTCGCGACGATCAACGTTCGTTCGCGTACCCCGAGTGCCTCCAGCACGTCGATCACCCTGCCGAGCTGCGCGTCGGCATAGGCGATCTCGCCGTCGTAGGGTGAATCCGCAAACTCCGAGGCGTACGGCTCGGGCGGACTGTACGGCATGTGCGGGTCGAAGTAGTGCACCCACAGGAAGAACCGCTCCGTGCCGTGCCGCTCGAGCCAAGCCAATACGGACTTGTTCGTCTCCTCCGCAATCCGCTCTCGGTAGCCGGAAGGCTGGGAGCGGCCGCTTTCGGAAAGCTCGTCGTCGTAATCGTCGAAACCCTGCGAAAGACCGAACCGACGGTCGAGGACAAACGCGCTGAGCACCGCGCCGGTTCGATACCCCTGCTCGCCGAGGAGCTCGGCCAGCGTCCGGACCTCGTCCTTTACCTGGTACAGGACATTGAGTCGGGCGCCGTGATTCAGGGGATTCAGCCCGGTCAAGAGCGTGGCGTGGCCCGGCAGCGTCAGCGGGACGTTGGTGACCGTCTCGGCGCACCGGACGCCCCGTTGCGCCAGACCATCCAGCACCGGTGTCTTGGCCTTCGCATATCCGTAACAGCCGACGTGATCCGCCCGCACCGTGTCGATGCTGACGATCAGGACGTTGAATCCTCCGAGCGCGCCCGAGGACACGTCGATCCGCTCCGGAGGGGAATCCTGGGGCCGATTTCGACATCCCGCCGACAACGAAACGAGCAGACACGCCGTCCACGCCGCCAGGCGTAAGAACGAAACCATCCGCCTTGGGGAAGACTCGGCTTGGGTTGCGAGAGAGTGAAGCATCCACTTCATGGACCGATCAGGTCGGCCGCACGCCTCGACGGGTCAGACACCATACGCGCAGGGCGAAGAGCACTGCCAACCCACTCAGGATCGTGAAAAAGCCCCAGGAATTCAATGGGGCAGACATGTCGGTCGCAACCGACCCGAGGGCTCGAACGTTTCGCAACACCGACGAGGCCAGCCACGCGATGGCCGCCAGACAGACGGCGTCGTGGAGCAACCAGATCGTCCAGGGAAGCCAGGCCCACCGCAGCGAAGAGCACAACCCGATCGCCAGTGCGAAGAAGATGATGCAGATTGCGGAGGACTGAAGGATGTTGGGCGACGACAGCCCGGTCTCGATCTCTCGATAGAGGTCCAAGACGACAAGCACCGGCAGCAGTCCCGAGGCGTAATTGCCCCCGAGCCACGCGCGGCCCGCCAGC
Organism: uncultured Planctomycetales bacterium; assembly: GCA_964550865.1. Classification (GTDB taxonomy): domain Bacteria; phylum Planctomycetota; class Phycisphaerae; order UBA1845; family JAFGLZ01; genus JAFGLZ01. Next base: position 7,050 of record CAZKCX010000249.1, on the reverse strand, counting down.
CACCCGCACAAGGGCAAGACCATGAGCGGCAGCACCCAGACGATGACGAGAAGCGGACGCACCCGCCGGCCGGACCGTTCCGCGTACGGATGCATCTGGTCTCCCGTCCAGGCCAGGATCGGCACAAAGACGGCGTATGTGGTCAGGGCCGTCCCGAGCGTCGGCAGCGCGGGCAGAGACACGCCGAAGGCGGCGTGGCCGACCAGCTCGAGCGCGCCCGCCGCCAATCCCGCGAACGCTCCCCAAAGGAACTCGCTCAGCCAACCTCTCCCCCGGACGACCACCCATGCGATCAGCCCGGCCGTCAGGAGATGCGGGAAGCCGCGAAGCAGCGCGGTCGCCGCGATCTGGCTCCATTCGATGCGCGTGGTGACCAAAATGGGCGTGGCCCACAAGCCCGCAAAACGGTGGTACATTGCATGCGGAGCGAGGCTCAGCACCGAACCGAGCACGGCGCCGCCGGCCAGCATCGCGGCAACCGGGACCGTCCAGAGCGCACCCCGGCGAGCAAGCAGAAAGTACCCCGCCGCCATGAACAACCAGACCGGTAGCAGCAACGGATAGCGCTTCGAGTCGATCCCCGAGAAGAGGCAACTCGAAAGGAGGGCGACGGTCGAGACGGCCACGGAGACAAGCATCGCGGCCGTCACGATCCCGACGTCTCGCTTGCGTGGCGTGGGTTCGCTTCGTGGCGAGTCGGTTTCTGCCACCGTTCGATCCCGGGGCTACTGGGCGTCGACGAGTCCACGAATGGACTGCATGATCGTGTGTCCCTCGGGCGTGCCCTGGAATCGCTGCGCGAGCTCGAAATAGTCCGCCACCTTCTCGGGCAGGACTTCGGCCGTCATCTTGTCCGCCTGGTCCAGGACCGGCTGGCAGTCCTCCAGCAACGCCTTCACGCCCGCCACGGCCTTGGCGCCCTTCGGGCCTTCGAGCTCGTTTCCGACGATCCGCCGATAGATCGTCAAGGCGTCCCCCTTGCGTACCGGCTTGAGCTTCTCGGCTCGGGCGAGCAGCGAGTCCACCTTCGCCTCGACGGCCTTGCGATCCCGCTCCAACAGCCAGTCGAGGGCGGCCCGAACGGCCTTCGCGTCGGAGGCGATCGGGATTGACTTGGCGTCGGCGATACCCGCCTCATTGCATGCGGCGACGGCGGCGTCGGCCTTCTTCGCTTCGTCCTTCGGTGCGGTCAGGACGACGGCGACACGCTTCTTAGCGTCCTTGGACTTCTCGATCGCCTTGCCCAGCCCGGCCTCCACGCATTCGTGGCCGATCGCCCCACGGGCGTCCAACATCAGACAGGCGACCGCCTGCGCACGCTTACCGGACTCGGGGCCGATCCCCATCACGTACACCCGATGCCGATCCAAGGCTATCAGGCTATCCAGGCGGTTCAGCAAGGCGAAGTAGACCCGAGCGCGGATGTCCGGAGTCCAAACCGTGCCCTTGTACTTCGATGCGACCGTCGCCACGACGATGCCCCTCTGATCGGCCAGGGCCTGAAACCGCTCGATGCTGTCGTCGGTGGCCGGGCCCTCGACGAGAAGCACCGGCCAGGCCTTCCGGTTGTTGTATCCTTTGGGGACGGCCAGGCCGATCCGATAGCGATGCATCTCGCCCTCGAAGTCGACTTCCTTGGCGTATCGCCGTATGGCATGGGGCGTGCGAAACTCGGCCAACGTCGCCTCGCCGGGCTTGATCGTGACCTCGCCGGGCTCCAGGATCGGCTCCTTCTCTCCCAGGCCGATCTCGGCGAGGAGGTCGGGCGGCGGTTCGCCACGAAATCGAATGAGGGCCAGAGACGCCAACACGCTAACGTCTTGCAGGAGGCCTTGATCTCTCGTCGAGGCCCGAATGACGAAGACCTCTCCCCCGGGGCGATCGAAGACGATCAGCCCACCGAATCCCGGAGGCGAGGACTGCGAGTCAAGATACCCCGCGATGTACAGCGTCATCCCCAGTGCGTGCTGGGGCTTCATGGGCATTGGGATGACCTTCTTCTCCTCGGCGATCTCCTTGCAGATCTGGCCGAGGTACTCGCTGGCCTCGAGCTCCGTCTTCTCAGGGCCCATCGTGATGACGGTCCGTTCGGCCGGGTCGCCCGGCGAGGTCAAGATGATCTTTTCCCCCTCGGTCTTGCCCGTCCACCCCGGGGGCATCGGCAGGCCGTACCCCGCCTCCTGATTGTAGATCGGTTTGGGGACCTTCACCGGGCCCTTGGCCCGCTTGAGCATCTTCTTGAGCTGGCCCATCATGCCGCCGGACTTCTTCTTCTCCTCCTTGGCCTCGGGCTTCGGGGCCTTCGCCTCCTTCGGGCTCTTGGCCTTCTTCTTGCCGGCCTTGGCCTTCTTCTCCTTCTTTGGCGCGGGCGCCTCCTTCTTCGATTTCGCCTCCGCCGCCAGGCCCGTGGCCGGGCCGAAGCCCAGGACCACCGAGAGAACGCATGCCATCGCGAATACGCAAGTCCGGCCTCTGCGTGTCGTCATCATATGCACCTTTCCTTACGGGTCCTCGAGTTGGAACCGGAAGTGTACTCCAACCCCGTCGGCGCGCCAATCGCACCTTGGAACAATCCAATCGCGGCTCGGTGCGCTCGCGGACTCGTCCCCCGAAGGCGCCGTCGTCGAGGTACCCAGGGGCGCAACGGCTTTTCAACTGCTCCTCGTCCGGCGCGACGCGCAGAAGAAACCCGACGAGCCCGGCACCGTGTGACACCCGGCTCGTCGGGTTCAGGCTTCTTGCTGCGATGTCGTCGGCGCCGCTCGGTCCCGCCGGGACCGAGCGGAACGCGCGCCGATCACTCGGCCAATTCCAGCGTGTCGATCACCGTATCGGCCTCCTCGATGCCGGCCGACCGGATCCGCTCGTCGGTGGCCGCGTAGACGAAGTCGCCGATGAACACGCCGCGCGTCCACCGGTTCCAGTAGTAGTCCTGATCCTGCTGATCGGCCAGGGTCGAGATCCGTCCCAGCAGCTCGAAGCCTTCCTCGGCCGTCACGCGATACACGTACAGACCGGTGAACGTGTGCTCGCCGTAGGTCGGGCCGCCCTGGCCGCCCTCGTACAGCACGATGGGAATCGCCAGAACGTCCTTCGGGGCGTAGTAGTTGAACGCCTTGTGATCCCGCAGGGCCTCCGACTCGGTCCCGCGTCCGCCGATGATCTGCGTGAAGGCCTCCCGCGGGTTGGCGAAGTCGCTCACATCGAAGATGCTGAGCTTCACGCCCTGATACCAAGACCCGCCGCCCACCTCTTCGGAGTCCTTGCCGATCGTCAGCAGGTGATCGTCGTCCATCAGGTGGATGTAGTTGCTGTAGCCGGGGACCTTCAGCTCGCCGACGAGGCGGGGGTTCGCCGGGTCCGAAAGGTCCAACGTGAACAGGGGGTCCACCTTGACGAACGTCACCAGGAATCCCTTCGGGCCCATGAAGCGGGCGGAGTAGATCTCCTCGCCCGGGGCGATATTCCGAACCTCGCCTACGATATCCAACCCCTCTTGTCCCTCGCCCAGGACGAAGACGTGGTTCGACACGTTCCCGCCGCGCGAAGTCAATCGCCCCAACGTGGTCGCGATGCGGAGGTAGCCCTCGTACTCACTCAGAGAGAACTGATTGAGCGGCCGGCCGGGAACGGCGCCGCTGGTGACATACGTCGCGCCCTCCTCGGCGAACGCGAACTTGTGGATGACCGTCTGCTCGGTCGTGTCCGGCCCGTAGCCCCACTCCGTGTCCGTCAGATACAGCGCCTCCGTCGAGGCGTAGACGACCCCGGTATCGGCGGTGACGCCGACGGACTTGGGCTCGGCCTCGAGGTCGTTCGTGTCGATCGTCACGACCGTCAGCATCCCGTAGCCATCCGGATCGGCCGGGCGATAGAAGCTCGACCAGGATGCGATCGGCTGGGCGGGGGACGTGTTTCCGGCTCCGTCGCCCGTCACGAATCGCGGCACGAGATCGTCATACGGCGTGTCGGGGATCTCGTCGAGCGGTGGAAGCTGGGGGTAATAGGACAGCACCAGGTACAACCGCCCGCCGATCATCCGCGAGTCCTGCAGTTGGCCTTCGAGCGTGTACGTCTTAATCACCGTCGGCGCGGTCCGGTCGGCCGCGTCGATTAACGTCACATACGTCTTGTTGGTCCAGTCGTCCTCCGGCACGGAGGCCGTCGCCACGGCAGGAGACGCCCCCCCGTCCTCGGCCATGCCAAAGGCGTAGTAGTATCCGCCCCGCAGCGACAGGGCGACCAAGGTGTCGTCCATCAGATACAGGCTGTCGGGCTGCCCCTCGACCTCGAGCCGGCCCACCTCGGCGAGCGCGTTCGGCTCGTCGACCTTGGCGATGCGGAGCTCACCGGCCTTGAGGAGATAAAAGTACTGCCCGTCGTTCTTCAACACGTCGCTCTCGTCGACGCCCTCTTCCTGCAAGTTCGTGGTGGAGTAGTCGTCGTTGGCGCTGCCCGCGGCGGCGCCGTCCTCACTGCCCGCACCGTTGCGCGGACTCGCGCTGAAGGTATCCATCGAACCGACCGGCAGGAAGAGCCCGAGGCCCCCCTGAGACGAGTTGCTCGAACGGGCCTGCCTGGCCAAGTACTCCTTGAACTCGGCTTCAGACTTGAACTGGAGCAGGGCGGCCGCCCCGGTCTTGGTCGGGCCAGGATTCACAAACGGCCAGAGGAATTGACAGCCGGTGATCGACAAGCTCAAGACACACAATGCCGCACACAAGAATGCTCTACGCATGGAAGCGTACCTCCCATAGCCCGTTCGCCGTCTGGATTGTCCGTCGGGAGCCCACGTTGCAATCGTCTGTAAGCAAGGGCAGGGCACGTCCTCGGCCACCCTTCACCGCGACGCGATGCGTCCTCCCGCTCTGCCTTGCCCTCACGTCATTCTACGCATCACCGGCCTGGTTTTCTCGGAGCAATCCAGAATTGTCCTTGAAAGACCGCGAATGCTCTTTTATCCTTATGTTTCTATGCCAAAGTAGCTTATGCGCAACAATGACTCTCGCCCCCCTCGGTCGAACCGCCGTGCGGGGCGATACCGGTTTCTTCGGTCCTAACACTACAGCGCAAGGTAGTGGCTTTGCGAGATGGGCAGCCTGTCTGGCGCTTCGGAAGACGAGGATCAGGTCGGCAGTCTCGTCGACCTTGCGCTGTAGTCCTAAGCAAGGAGACGACCGAAAGCGATCAGGAATCCCAGGAAAACGTGTCGAGATACTGCCGGAGCCGACCGGCGGTGGGGAACTTCTTCTTGATCAGGTCGCGCCGCAGCCCGCAGCAAATCGCCTTGACCTCCGGCGGCTGCTTGGCGTAGCGCTTCTGCCCGCCGACCGAATCGTATAGCACGCGGACGAGCATGATGACGTCTTCCCGGATCTTGGCCGGGGTGGCCGGGCCCCAGTGGAAGAAGTCGACGAGCTTGACGTCGAAGAACACACCCCGGCGGCGGATCAGGATGTTGTCCGAGTGAACGTCGCCGTGGTACTCGCGCTTGTTGTGGATGTACTCCAGCCCGGCCGCAATCGCGCGGAGCATGTGGAGGGCCTCGAAGGGCTGCAGGCGCTTGCCGGGCTGCCGGTCGACGAAGTCGGTGAGCAGCTCGCCCTCGACCAGCTCGCTGATGAGGCATGTGACGGGCGTGCGACGGACCTGGATCGTCTCGGAGCTGTGGTATTGGATCGCGATGGGGCAATCGCGAAGCTTGTCGAGCTTCTTGGCGTAGAACGTCACCGCGCGGTCGCGCTCGTTCCGTTGCGGGAAGAAGACCTTGGCGGCACGGGGAATGCCCGTCTTCGTCTCGACGACCTTGTAGACCTCGCCCTCCCAACCTTTTCCGAGCTGCGACTCCACGACGTACTTCCCGGCGAGGCGCTTGCCGGGGGGGAAGTCGAACACGTTGATCTTGTGCCGGGTCTTGGACATGCGGCGCAGCGAGATCCTCACGCGTGACGACGGTTTCAGCGGCCAAATTCCCGATCGACCTTCTTCCCTGATCGGAAGCGGCACCAACTAAGGCCTGGGTCGCTAAGCTACAGGCAGGAATGTCTGAACAGTTCGGGAAGCTGGGGTGGCCCACCTCTTCACTTGTCCCGAGTCTTGTCGAGGCAGAGGTGGGGGACACGAATTCGACCGGAGATTCGCGGACCCCATGGCTGAAGCCATGGGCCACCCGCAGATCACTCCTCTTCCGCACACTGGTCAAGCCTACCTGAAAGCAGCTTAGGGGCCGTAGCGGTGGGCGTATGATACGCGATTACGCGTAGCGCCGCGACTGCTCCCGCAGACGAGCAATTCGCTCCTCGGCCGGCGGATGGCTGCTGAACCACCTAGAGAACCCACCGGGGATCAGCGGTTGGACGATGAACATGTTCGCGTGCGACGGACTGGCGTGCATGGGCAGCCGCTGGTTCTGGTTGTGGAGACGTCCAAGCGCGCTCGCCAGATCGTTCGGGTCGCCGCACAGCTCGCCGCCGAAGCTGTCGGCGTTGTACTCCCGCGAACGCGAGATGGCCGCCTGGATCAGAAAGGCCGCGATCGGTGCGAGGATGAGCATGCCGAGGGCGACCAGCGGGTTCGGCCCGTCGTCGTCGCCGCCCATCGGGATGAAGATCATGAGCCGGGCCAGCATCGTGATCGCCCCGGCAAACGTCGCGGCGATGGTGCTGATCAGGATGTCTCGGTTCCGAACGTGGCCGATCTCGTGGGCGAGCACGGCCCGCAGCTGACGACGGTCCATGCTTCGCAAGAGCCCCTCGGTGACGGCCACCGCGGCGTTGTTCGGATTGCGCCCGGTGGCGAAGGCGTTGGGTGCCTGCTCCGGGCAGACGTACACTCGAGGCATGGGCAAACCGGCGCGGTCGGCCAATTCCCGCACGACGCCGACGAGCTCCGGCGCATCGGACTCGTCGACCTCTTGCGCCCGCATACTGGCCAGCGCGATCTTGTCGCTGAAGAAGTAGGCGACGATGTTCATCGCGCCGCCGAACAAGAAGGCGATGATCAGCCCCTGCGTGCCCCAGAACTGGCCGATGGCCAGCGCCAGCCCCATGA
>CAZKCX010000248.1:0-9113 GCA_964550865.1 uncultured Planctomycetales bacterium | reverse complement strand
CACGGGCAGATAGAAGCACGCCAGGAACGTGGCGACGATCAGCAGGAGCGGCTTGATTTCCTTCTTCCAGTCCATGGTGTTCTTCTCGGCCAGTACCGCATTTCAGAAGTATGGCGATTACCTGCCCGAGCCACTTGTGGCGAGCTACGACGAGCCGCCACAACGCAAGGAGAAGCGAACGTTTGACTGAGCTGTTCGGAACAATTCCTGAACGGTCGAGTAGCCTTGCCTTCCGTGGCCCAGCCGCCCTCGGCTGGGACTTCCTAGGGATCACGGCCGGGCTTGTCATGGCGAAGCGTAGCGAAGCCTGGAGGCGGCCGTGCCACACTGTTCGATCTTCGTTGCAGGCAGTTTAGGGGGCGAGGAGCGCCTGCTGCTCCTTGACGTTCGTGCGGAGGACCCGCTCGATGCAGTCCCAGAAGCCCTTCAGGCATTTGCATTTGAGCCGGTAGTAGATCTTCGATCCCTCGCGGCGGTCCTCGATCAGCCCGACCTGCCTAAGGATGGACAGATGCTTGGAGACGGTGGATTGGTCCGCCCCGATGAGCTCGGTGATCTCACAGACGCACAGCTCTCGCTCGGCCAGGGCGTCGAGCACGAGCAGCCGACTCGGGTGGGCCATTGCCTTGACGATTCGCGAGCGCGCTTCGTACCGCGCGCGATCCGTACGTTTCATCATTCTTGCCATCCTTCCATATGGCAATATAGCCATATGGAAATTGGAAGTCAAGTCCGCCGGCGATGCGCGAGACGGAGAAACGGGGATTCGAGGAACGCAGTCGCGCCGGCACGCGAGCCCGGCGCGCAAAAACAGACCCCACTCTTGGGGGAAGTGGGGTCCTTGGGGGGAAAGTCTGGGAACAAGCCTCAGCTCTCACTTGTTATGTCGGCCGGACGCGTCCTTGCCGTCCTGCCATTACCTGATAGGCTCCGGCGCGACCCCGGTTCAAGGGAAATCCGGAAAATTCCTTCCGGCCGGAGAATCTCCCGCGGACACTGCGTCCGATAATCCACCGCCTGATGTGCCCGAAATCGCCTTTGAGCCCCCGCGGTTTGACCCTTACCCGCACCGACCGATAGGATGACCGGGCCCGGCCCGAGGTGTGCAGGGCGAGCGTTCCCGGCCGGTTGGGGCACCTGCCCCATGCTTCCAGTCCTTTCGGCGTAAGGAAGTCGTACATGGCAGAGCGTCAGGACATTAAGGCCTACCACCGCCGGAAGAACGTCGTCCGGCTGATCAACATCGTCTTCGGGCTGGTCTACGCCGTGGCCTGGTGCTGGATCGCCCCGCCCCTGGCCGAACGTCTCGCCGGCGTCGTCGACATTCGCTGGGTCGTCCTGCTGCTGGTGGGCGCGGCGATCTACCTCAGCGAAGAGCTGATCCTCATGCCGCTCACGCACTACACGGGGTACACGCTGGAGCACCGCTACGACCTGAGCAACGAGACCGTGGGCGCGTGGCTCATTCGACAGGCCAAGGAGCTCGGCCTGGGCTGTGTGCTCGGCGGGATCCTCCTCGCGGGCCTCTATGCCCTACTCTGGTATGGCGGAAGCCTGTGGTGGCTGTGGGTGTGGCTCGGCTGGATTGTCTTGGCCGTCGGCCTGACGCAGCTCTTTCCCGTGCTCATCCTACCGATCTTCTACAAGGCCGAGCCCATCGAGGACGAGGCCCTGGCCGAACGCCTTACGAAGCTCGCCGAGGGCTCGGGGATCCGGGTCGAGGGGGTCTACCGCCTGGGCCTTTCAGCCGAGACGAAGAAGCCCAACGCCGCCCTCACCGGTCTCGGCTCGACGCGCCGGGTCATGCTCTCGGACACCCTGCTCGACGGGTTCGACGCCGACGAGATCGAGACGGTGTTCGTCCACGAGCTGGGCCATCACACCCGCGGGCACATCCCCAAGGGCATCGCCATGTCGGCGGGCGTGGCGTCGGTCATCATCGCGGGGATCGTCTGGCGGCTCGGTCCCTACGCGGGGAGCGATCCGTCGCTCTGGCCGCAGGCCGTCGGCGCGCTGCCGCAGGTGCTGGTGATCTCCGCGCTGGTCGGCTTGATCATTCGCCCGGGTACGAACGCCATCATGCGGTGGTTCGAGCGGCAGGCCGACCGCGATGCCCTCGATGCAACCGGTCCGCAGACATACCGATCCGCCTTCGAGAAGCTCGCCAAGGCGACCCTGTCCGACCCCGATCCCTCGCGAGCCATCGAGATCTTCTTCTACGACCACCCGCCCATCGCCAAACGGATCGCCATGGCGGACGAGGTGGAGGGCACACCGGCACCATAAGCGTACCCGCACCGTAAGGTGCGCCCGCTATCGTAAGGTGCGCCCGCATCGTAAGGCGCGCCCGCATCGTAAGGCGCGCCCGCATCGTCAACCCTCGACTCTTCGAACGAAGACGCCTCCGAGATCTGACCGAGCCGGGCTGTCCCCAGCCCGGTCGGGCCGGTTAGACCCCAGGCGGGCTCTGACGGGGACCCGCCCGAATCCGCGAGTGTGTATGGTCGTGCCGCGGCTTTGCGAGGGGCTGCAAATGCGTATCCACGGATCTATCGAAGCAGCCTCTCGGCGTGTTCCTTGCCGGCGGCGATGTCGGCGGCGGGATCGCTCGCCTCGGCCCGCCGGATCATGTGTGGTCCGGTGTAGTCGTCGCCGAGGGCGTCCAGGTAGGCGGCCAGATCGACCTGACCGGTGCCGAGCCGGACCTCGCGGCCGGCGGCCTCGCGCGAGCCGGGGAGCCCGTCGCGGAGGTACGATGCGGCCACATGATCGCCGAGCGATGCGAGACCCGCCAACGGGTCATGACCATGGATGAGAAGGGCTCCGGGATCGTAGCAGACCCGGACCAGAGGAGAATTGATCTGCTCGATGAGCAATCGAATCTGCTCCGGCGATGCCTGGGCGGTCTCGACGGCCAGGGCGGTGCCCGTCTTGTCGGCATGCTCCGCCAACGCGTCCAAGGCATCGAGGGCCATCCGTCGCCGGGGATGGTCGGCATCATCCGGTACCTGTCCGAGATGGGTGGCGATCACAGGCACGCGGATTCGCGAGGCAAGCTCCAGGATACGACGGGTGCGCTCGACGCATTCCTCCGCCCGCGCCGGATCGGTCAGGCCGGTCGGCCCGAGCCGTCCGTCCAGCATAGCCAGGACCAGACCCAGTCCCTCGGCGTACTTCAGCAGATGGCGCTTTGCGCTCCGCGAGAGCTTAGACGCGTCCAGATCACCACGCGTCGCGGCCAACTCCACCGCGCGAAAGCCGAGCCTCGACGCCTGCCGAAGCCCCCGCTTGGGACCCAGGCCGAAATCATCCGCCGAAACACCGAGTCGTGGAGTCTTCATATGCCCGTCGGCTTTGCGTCAAGAAGCACCGCTACCAGTCCTGCACGTTCGCGCGGAACTTGCCCAGCGTGCCCCAGATCTTCTCGAAGGGCTCATGGTTCGGACGGTCCATCCGGGGCAGTGGATGCCGTGCGGTTCCGACGTCCAGCCCCTGCTTGGCGAGGATGTACTTGGCCAGGTCCACGCCGAAGCCTCGAATCTCCATGATCGCGTGCGCCGCGACGCCCATCCGCTCCCGGGCTTCTTCCCATTTGCCGGAGGTGGCCAGGTCGTGGATCGTCCTCCACTCCGGCAAGAACATGTTGTAGAACGAACCGATGGCCGCCTCGGCCCCTTGAGCCAGGTTGCCCAAGTAGCATTCGTCCGCGCCGCTGAAGACCATGAGCTTGCCGTCGGAGAGTTGTCGCAGCAGCGCGATATCGACCGGGTTCTGCCCCGTGTATTTGATGCCGGCCGCCGTCGGGATCTCCATGAGACAGTCGACGTACTGGTCCATGCTCAGCGGGCGTGAGGACTGTCCGGTCAGGTGGTAGCCGTAGAACGGCACCTCGGCGGCCTCGGCCACACGGCGGAAGTGCTCGAAGACGGACTCCGGCGGATAGGGGTAGTAGATCGGCGGGACGCTGCTCACCCCCGCGACGGCGAGCTTGCCGGCGTGCCTCGCGAGGGCGATGTCGTCGGCCGGGCGACCCCCACCGACGTGCACGATGACGGGCACCTGTCCGCCGACGAACCTGACGGTGCTCTCGGCGAGTTGGCGTCGTTCGTCCGGGCTCATGAGCGGGCCCTCGCCCGTGCTGCCGCCGACGTAGAGCCCGCTCGCCCCACGCTCAATCAACCGGGCAATGAGCTTCTCGAGGGCCTTGAGGTCGAGCTGCCCGTCGGCGTCGAAGGGGGTGATCATCGCGGGCCAGATCCCGGTGAAATGGGTTACGGCGTCACTGCTCATCGTGTGTAGATCTCCTTGTCGGTGTCGGGTCCCCCTCCTGGGCGTGTGTCCCGCGCGCTTCCATGAGCGATGGGATTATCGGTCGACGGGCGGGCTCGCTTCGTCCTACCGGCATGCAAATCGCTTGCCTTTGGGCTCGTCGTGCGAAGTTGCGCTTTTTTGGCAATCCCATTTGCCCGCGCGAGGTCTGTATCTTACGTTTCGTGTGCCGCGATACAAGTCCTGCTCCGGAGCGACCTGTATACGCGAAACGATAAATCATTGGCCTTTCTTGTTGACGGGGGGGAAAGAAGCAGCCCCATGGTCAGCGCGGAAGGCATGTCGCCTGCGAGCGGTCCGGCACGCGACCGGACGACGACGCGACGACAAACGACCTTAGCCCTACAATGCCTCCTTCACGTTGCCCTGGATCGGGCCCCGGTCTGACTGCCTCCTACAGACCGGGGTCCCACTTTTTTTGCGCTTCGGTGTTTCGATTGCGCCGAGTGGAGACGCGAAGCCATTGATTTCGTCGCATCCCTCCAACGACCCACGTTGGCAGATATGGGGACGCCCGCGTGATGGTGGCAGCGCGCAAGAGGTGTGCAATCGCAAGGTCCTCGCGTGGCAGGACGGCTACGGGATCGTCACTTTCGGCACGAAGGACTTGCCGTGGGTCGTCTCATACATCCGCAGCCAGAGGAAGCACCATGCCGAGGGCAGCATTCACGATCGACTGGAACGCACGGATCGACCGGAGGATGAGCCATCCAGTGGATCACCGCAAGATGAGGAGGATGAAGAAGCCCGTTGAAACGGGCTCCTGACCTGAATGTGGCGACAAGCCAAGAGTGATACATGCCACCCCGAGACCAGCCCTAGAAAGGCCGGCCTATGGACCCGCCTTCGGCGGGCAAGCCCGCTAAAACGGGCAAAACAACCGGAACACCTGGAAGAGCATCGGCTGCGGGATCAGGGCCAGCAGGCTTGGCGTTCGCACCTTTGCCGTGCGATTCAGGACGCTCGACCTGAGCCTGCCGTAGCGCTGGCGTCTCCACCGTGAGCTATCGGCAAGTGTGAGACATTCGAAACCTATCTCCGCGCGCTCTCTGCGTCGGAAGAGATTACGACCTACGACCCGCCGCCCTTGCGCGTGACGAGCGAACGCGTCTTCCACTGCCGGCCGTCGAACGTCGTCACCGACGACGAGCACTCCAGGAAATCTAACGTCGTGATCGGTTGGCGAAGGCGGCCGAGCAGCGAAAGGAGGGCCCGCGTGCCGTCCAGCGCGGGCTGATCCGGCAGGGCCTTGCCGATCAGTCCGGCCATGCCGAGCCATCCACCCAGATCCCTGTCCAGGTGGCGGAACCGAACGAACGAGGCCGCGGCGACCGCCCTAGGGCCGGCGAGCCCGTTCGCCTTGTGGAGGGCGTCTGTGGAGATGCTCTTGGCCTTGCCTTGCGCGACGGCCAGGCATCGCGTGACGCCTACGGGATCCGTCGCGATGAACAGCCAGCCCCGCGCCACGCCCAACACCAGCCCTGGCACCGGGTCGTCGGGATCGGCCGCCAGCCCGTGGAACGTTCCCTCGACGCCGCGGACGTTCTGCGGCTTGAACCCCAAGCGCGGTCGTCCCTCGGCCGAGCCGCTGGCAAGCTTCTCCAACAGGCTCGCCAGTTTCGCCCGTGCGGCGGGGGCGTCGCGAACGCCTAGCATCACCACCAAGGATTGGCTGCGGTTGGGCTCCGCGGTGGGCGGCAGGGCGATGGCCATCACACGTCCATCCAGCCACTCGAGCAGATCCGCGCGAAGCCGAAAGCCGAGATCCTCTTGGATCGCGTTCCACTCGGCCATGAAGGCGTCGGGATCGTCGGCCTCGGATCCGAGCGCCGCCAGGACGACGTCATAGGTGACCGCCGGATTTGCCCCCGGGCAAAGCCAGTACCCCACGGCGTCGTAAGGGATGAAACGCCAGGCGTCTTCGAAGAGCGGCTGCTCGGCCACGGCGGGCCAGAACCCCGTGCCGTTTCCGGCCGCGCCCAAGGCCAGCGTGCTCTGACGTTCCTGCCGACGGTCCTCGGTCCAATCGACCGCGGCCCAGTAGTCATACACGCCGAGCAGCCGGGCGAGTCGTCGCAAGACCCGGCCCCGGCCGGGCAGGCCCTGCGGGGAGGACGTCGGCTTCACCGGCGTCACCCCGGCCTGCTGGGACTGACGGACCGCCAGGGCGATGTCGGCGTAGGCGAGGCGGTCTTCCGGCCGGGGCAGGGCGGTCATGATTCGCTTGAAGCGCGGGGAGTTGATGAGTTGCTGCCGCTTGGATTTGCCGGCGATCAACCCCAGCACATCGTCGAGCAGCTCCGGAGGGCGCGGACCGTAGCACAGGGCGATCAGCCGATGGCGACGCATCAGCTGCAGGCATGTTGCCGCCTCGACCGACGTCAGGATCGTCGTCGATGAGCCGTGCACCTCCAGCGGGATGGTCTGCATGCCCTCGCTCAGACCGGCGAGGGCCTCGAGACACTCGCCGAGCGCCTTGGCGTCGGCCTCAACCGTCTTGGCGTCGTCCTCGAACAAGAGCAGCAGCTCGGGCGTTAGGCCCTTCATCCGGCCGACCAGGAGCACCTGCCCGCGCGTCATGGACGCCCAATGCACCCGATCGAACGCCTCCATCGCCCGCCGCCATGCCTTGTCGGTCGCCGGCGTTGGGTCTTGCACCAGACGGGGTAGCAGCATTCGCTTGAGGTCCTCGTGCACGCCGGCCTTCCACACGGCTCGCCAGAAGGCCTCGATCTGGGGGCGCAGGCCGGCGCGCTCCGGATTCGGCGCCCAGTGGACGTACAAGCTCGCGTCGTGGGGGACGCATCGTCCGAGGGAGAACGCCGGCGGGAGCTGCCACGGCGGGTAGGCCGCCTGCACCCGCTCCGGGCCTTCTGCCGTCGCCGTCACGGGTTGAAATGCCGCCGCGATGGCCGCCCAAGCCAACCAGGGCAACATACGTCGGCCGGTTGCGGAAAGGGGTTGCGTGCTGCGTCGCATCGTGAGCGCCTCCTTGCTTCACTTCGAGACGGGCCGATTCGGTTTGTCTTGCCGTGCGCCGTGGGGCGGAGATCAGAATAACCGCTCGGTCATGTACTCCGCCCACGAGAGGAGCAGGTCCTTATACGACGAAGGCGGAAGCACGTCGAGGTGCGGGGTGGCTCGCTCGATCGCGCGCTTCGCCAGGTCGTTCGTGTATTCCACGCCGCCCAAGTCCCGCAGCAATCCCATCGCGCGTCGCACGTCGTCGTCGCTTGCCTCATGGTTCCCGAGCACGGCGGCGAGCGTCTCACGCTGCGATGCGTTCGCCTGCGTCAGCGCGTGGCAGACGATGACCGTGCCCTTGCCTTCACGGATGTCCGAGCCGATGGGCTTGCCGAGCTTTGTCTCGTCGCCCACGAGCCCGAGGATGTCGTCCTGAAGCTGAAACGCCGTGCCGCACTCGCTGGCGAACCGACCGATCGATCGCACCGTTTCGTGCTCCACGTCCGGCGTGCCAAGGCCGATCATCGCGCCGGCCGCGGCGGCGAACTCGTATAGAATGCCCGTCTTGAGCCACAACATCTCGAGGATCGCGTCCTCGTTGAGTCGGTCCATGGAAAGCTGTGCGTATTGCACGTCCAGCAGCTCGCCGCGAATCAGCTCGTTGAGCACGTGCGATTCGAGCCGTCGGATGAGCGCCAGCACCACGTCGGGCGCGACACCCCGATCGACGAGCTCCGCGAACAGGCAGACCGACCAGCCCTGTTGCACGTCCCCGGCAAGGATGGCGAGGTCGCTGCCGTACTTGGTCGCGTCCGGGCCTTCCATCTGGAACTCATCCCGCGCGAGCTGCGCGCCGAATTCGTGCACGGTCGGTCCGCCGCGCCGCTTGGCATCGCGGTCGATCACGTCGTCGTGCACGAGCGTCCAGGTGTGGAAGAGCTCCACCCCCGCCGCGGCCGGCAAGGCGATCTCCTCGTGGCCTCCGACCGCGCCGCAGGAGAACAGGAGCACCGCCGGTCGAAGCCGTTTGCCGCCGCGCTCGGGATAGAGCAAGGCCGCCCGCTCGAGATGCTCGGGTCGGAACCAGGACCGATAGCGGGGTTGGGCCAGGTGTGCGGAGACCCGCTGCTCGCGCAGCCGCAACTCGCCAAAGAAATCGACGGTCACCATGGACTCCGGGTTGGTCATGGTCGGTCGGACAAGCCGGCAGCGGACCTTCCGTGGCCCGTCACTAGCAGAGATGCTACCGCCGAGCCCCGCCGTTGCCAAGCGAAACCTTCTTGCAGTTCGCTTTGCGCGGTCGGCGGGCGTAGCGCGGTTCGTGATCGGTCGTCCCCGGAGGAGACGATTTTGCCACGAATGGAACCAGCGGCTACCATCCTCCGGATTGCATCGCCGCAGCACCCGAGGGACGTACGAGCTGGGAGTGACCCGAATGGCAGCGAAGCGGTATCGCGGCAAGCCGGCCCCGGAGCAGGTCAGGATCGCCATCGTCGGGGGCGGCGCGTTGAGCTGGACCCCGACCATCGTGACCGACCTCGCCCTCAACAAGGACCTGGGCGGCGAGATCGTCCTTTACGACATCGACCCGAAGCCCCTCTCGCTCATGAGACGGTACTGCAAGCGCGTCACCGAGCATCCCGACGCGGGCGGCCGGTTCCGCGTCTCGGCCACCCAGAGCCGACGCGAAGCCCTTCGCGGGGCCGATTTCGTCGTCGTGACCATCAGCGTCGGCGGACTCGCGATGATGGCGCACGACCTCGCGATCCCCCGCAAAGTCGGCATCATCCAGTCCGTGGGCGACACCGTCGGCCCCGGCG
>CAZKCX010000247.1:0-9124 GCA_964550865.1 uncultured Planctomycetales bacterium | reverse complement strand
CGCTCTTGACCTGCTTCTGGATCTTCTGCGACAGCTCGAGCACCTCGAGCTGGCTGGTCAGGGCGGCGCTGATCTTGCGCAGGCGTTGGTAGATGCCGAAGGTCTCGAGCAGCTCCTGCTTGTAGACCAGCCCGATGCCGAGGTTCTGCGCGAGGAAGTCGGCCAGCGCCCCGGGCCGATCGATACTGCTCAGGACGGAGACGGCCTCGTCCGGGACGTTGGGGCTGAGCTCGACGAACCGCACGGCCATCTCGCGGACGGTGTGGACGATCGCGTCCAGCTCCGTCGACGGCTCCTCCTCGTCGTAGCGCGTATGGATCTTGCCGATGTGGTACGGATCCGTCTGCGTCAAGTCCTCCAGGCCGAAGCGCACCATGCCGTGGCAGATGATGCTGATGTTCCCGTTCTGCATGGGAGACATGCGGAGGATCATCGCGGCCGTGCCGATCCGGTAGAGATCGTTCAGGCCGAGGTCCTCCGTCTCGGCGTGGCGCTGGGCAAGGAGTCCGATGATGCGATCGCTCTCCATCGCGGCGTCGATGACGCGTCGGCTCTTGGGTCGCCCGATCTCCAGCGGAATGATCGCGCCGGGGAAGGCGACGGCATCGCGAATCGTCAGGATGGGGACCTGCTCGGGGATCTGCGGTCGATCGGAGTCCGTGTCCGCCTCCGACGCATCGCGGACGATGGCCACGGGCGTCACGTCGTCGTCGGTCAGGCTCTCACCGTCGGGTTCGGGCTTCTTCGTCTCCGGCTTGGTCGTGTCGTTTGGCATCGTTTCGGTTCGGGGCGCTAGCGTTCTTGTTTCGGCAACCGGACCCAGAGGTATCCGTTGCAGTACTGGGCCTGCGCGTTGTCGATGTCGAGATTGGGGCGCAGGTTGATCGTGCGCGAGAACGGGCCGTGACGGATCTCCAGCAGGTGCACCCGACAGGGCGACGGCTGATCGGGCAGTCGCGGGTCGGAACGCGACCCGCGGATCGTCAATCGTTCGGGCGTGACCTGGACGTCAATGTCGTCACGTCGCATGCCGGACAGCTCGGCGCAGATCAAGACTTGCTCGGCGTCCTCGTAGACGTTGACGGGCGGCTCCCAGCTCTTGGACGATCGAAAGCCGACGTAGCTGTTGTGGTACAGCTTGTCGATCATGTCACCCATGCTCTGGGCCAATCGCTCGAAGGAATCCTGGTTCGCCAAACGGACTTTCATATTGCCTACCCCGGTCTTTTGGATTCTGCTACTTGCTTCTTGGATGATGTGTGCGGCCGGACCGTTTCCGATGGGCACCGCCACGATTCGCATTATAAGCCCTGACGGGAGCGCGAAGCCAGCCGACGCCGGACAGGTATGTCCGTTCCGCGGCCCACGTGCAACACAGGAGTCGCCTGCCTCATGCCGTTGGCGGACTTATCTTGCCCGACGCGGCAATCGCGGGACGCGGAGGAGTCGAACGATATGGCCATCGGCAATCTTGCCGTGATCGGGACGTTGATCCTTCTGGTCGTCGTCCTCAGCGTCATTCGGGACCGGCGCCAATGTGGTGCGGCGATGACGTCGCCGCCCAGGCTCTGAAGCGAGGCGCCCGAGAAGACGTGAGAGGATATGGCGAGCGTGTTGTGCGACGGGGTTCCGTGCCGCACGGGGCCTGCCCGCCCAAAGCTGCACGCACTTCCGACTGGCGCTGTCGTGTTACATCTCCAGCTCGTGGGGGAAGCGCTCGAGGGGGCATTCGTCACACTTGGGGTTCCGCGGTCGACAGCAGCGCTTGCCGACCTCGACGATCAGGGCGTGGTACTCGTTGTACAGCGGCACCTCGGCGGGCAGGTGGCTCTCGAAGAGCTCCTTGATCGATTCGTAATCGGCCTCCTCATCGATGAGCCGATGGCGCCGCAGGATCCGTGCGGTGTAGGCATCGACGACGAATGTCAGGTGATCGCCCGCGTAGAGCAGGATGGAGTCGGCGGTCTCGCGCCCGACGCCGTTCACGCCGAGCAGCTCTTCGCGTAGCGAGCCGGTGGAGCGCGCAAACATGGCGTCCAGATCGCCGTCGAACTCCGCGACGACCCACGCCACGAGCTTCTTGAGTCGCTTCGCCTTGACGTTGAAGTATCCGGCCGGTCGGATCAGCTCGGCAAGCTCATCGTGCTCCATCGCCTGCAGGCGGTGCCAGTCGAGGGCGTCGGCGGCCTTGAGGTTGTCGATCGCCCGCTCGACGTTCGTCCAATTCGTATTCTGGGTGAGGATCGCGCCGATCATGATCTCGGTTCGCGTCTCACCCGGCCACCAGTGTCTCGGACCGTAGGCGGCGTACATCGCGTCGTAGAACTTGCGAAGCGTTTGGGCGGTTCGGGTAGCCATTGCCTCCTCGTATCTGGCGGTGTCCTGGCTCGATTGCAAACCTGCCGGCGGCGGCCATAATGGTACCGCCATGGCCGCCCGAACATCCAGACGTGCCGCCTCCCAGACCCAACCCCCCCCGCCCGTTCGCAGCGGCTATCTCGAGCTCACGCGCCGACCGATCTACTGTCTGGCGTTTCTTCTGCCGATCCTAATCGTCTACGAGTTGGGCATCTTCCTGGCCTACCCCCCGTTCTCGGGCGATCACCCTCCGGAGGTCTTCGCCAAGTACCTGCTGAGCTGGATCATGGCCCTGCTCGGTGTGACGGGCTACTACCTGCCCGGGCTGATGGTCATCGGCATCTTGCTGGGCTGGCATCTCTGGCGGCGCGACCCGTGGCGGGTGGACCGGCCGGTCCTCGGCGTCATGGCGGCCGAGAGCGTGTTGCTCGCGCTCCCGCTGTTGCTCTTCCATATGGTCTTGGCCGCGCCGGTGATGCTCTCCAACCCCCCGTGGGCCGACACGGTGCTGCTCAGCATGAGCGCGGGCATCTACGAGGAGCTGGTCTTTCGGCTGCTGCTGATCAACCTGATCGCGTTCTTGATCGCCGACTTCGGCGGGTTGATGAAGCGCGGGCCGGCGGAGCTGGTGGCCGTCGTGCTCAGCTCGCTCATCTTCGCGCTGCACCACTGCAAGGGCTTCGGTGGCATCGAACCGTTCGAGATGTATCGGTTTGTGTTCCGGTCGGCGGCGGGGCTGTACCTGGCAGGCGTGTTCGTGCTGCGGGGCTTCGGCATCGCCGTGGGGGCGCACACCGTCTACGACATCATCGTCGTCACGATGAGCCGTCTGTGAAGCGATGGCACGTTCCAGCGAAAGCCTGAAGCGGCAGCGATTCGGTGCGCACCTCTCGATCGCCGGCGGCGTGCACAACGCGATCAAGTCGGCCGTGCGGATCCGCTGCGACTGCCTGCAGGTCTTCGTCAAGAACCAGCAGCAGTGGTCGGCTCCGCCGTTGGACCCGGGCGTCGTTCGTCAGTGGCGGAGACTCCGGCGTGAAAACGACATCGAGCCGATCGTCGCCCACGCGACATACCTGTTGAACCTGGCCACGCCCGCCGACGACCTTTGGCGCAAGAGCATCGACGCATTCACCGAGGAGATCCGTCGCTGCGCCGTGCTGGGGATCGGTGACATCATCGTCCACCCCGGCTCGCATCGCGGGACGAGTGTGGCCGCGGGGATCGATCGCGTCGCATCGGCCGTCGACGAGGTCTGCTCGGCCACGAAGGGCAGCGGCGTGAGGATCCTCTTGGAGACGACCGCCGGCTCGGGCGACAGCGTCGGCGGACGGTTCGAGCATCTTGCCGCGATGATCGAACGTTCGCGCAGCAAGCGGCGGCTCGGCGTGTGCGTCGATACGTGTCACATCTTCGCCGCGGGGTATGACATCCGCGAAGAGAGGCGCTACGAAGAGGTGATGGCCGAGCTCGAGCAACATGTCGGTCTGCAGCGCGTCCGCTGTATTCACCTCAACGACTCGAAGCGAGAACTGGGCTCGCGGGTCGACCGTCACGAGCACATCGGCAAGGGCAAGATCGGCCGGCGAGGCTTTCGGCATATCGTCAACGACGAGCACCTCGCGCACGTCCCGAAGATCCTCGAGACGCCCAAGGGCGAGGACGGCCGCGGCCGTAACCTTGATAAGATGAACCTGGCCAAACTCAGAAGGCTGATTGGACGGAGTTGATCACGAGCGGGATCGGACGGCGACGCGCACCTTCACACAGCAGGTCCTTGCTTGAGGCCCAAAGGGCCGGCCTAGAATAGCCGGGGGCGGAGCGAAGCGAAGCCCCCGGAAAGCGTAGCCCCAATCAACCAAGCCCCAACGGGGCGGTATTCGTGCGCGAGAATGCGAGCCCAACGATGTCGTCCTTTCAGGACTCGAGCATTCGGGGGTTCGCATTCCGGGGGTTTCGTCCGCCGTTCCGGCGGACTGCACCCCCGGCTATTTCATATCGGCCCTACGGGCCTGATCGTGCGCTAGGATGAAGTGCATCCCGCGTTGCGAAGCACCTTCAAGTAGCAGGTCAGCGGGGTTGCACGTGACGCCGCGTAGGAGACTCACCGCCCCTTCGGCCGAGTCTGCTACGATCCGTTACCCTCTTCAGATGGGTGTGGATATCGTTTGGCAGGGCTCCACAGAATCGCCCACCCCTGCTTCTTGGTCTGCCACCACGCCTTGGTGGTCGCTGCGTCGGTGTCCTTCGAAATCGCCCCGTCAGTCAGTTCGACGAGCACCGGCCGGAGACCCTCATCGCCGGCGAGCACCTTTTCCACGACGCATGGAAGCGCGAAAAGTCCTAGGTTGGTGATCCGCTTCAGTAACTTGCCCGCTTCAGCACGGTTGCCTTCGGATTCCTTCTGCTTCCACTTACGGTACAACCCCTCGAAGACGGTCGGAACCTTGTGTCGTCCCTGCTCCCACCAGAACCGCCAGAGATCCGCCGGTCCGGGCGGCCCTCTTCTGCTTGAAGACTCCGGGAAGCCGTCCAGCTCCCAGACCCATTTGGTCGGGCCATCCCCTTTGCGTCTGTATTCTGGTCGCCACTTGGTGATGTCATATATCGGAGCCCAAGACGACCCGTCCTCCTCTGCCATGTCTGTGAAGTAGGGCAAGTAGGCCGGTCCCAACGCAATGAGGTTTCGATAGGGCTCGTTCTCGTAGTACTGCTTCACCGGGAAGGTGCTGCTGAGAGATGGGGGAACGGACGCAACGTGTTTCTTCCATCGTTCGTACCTACGGTGGAATTCAATCCGCGCAGAAGCGCCGGCTGTCCCGAAAGGAACGTGTGCCAAAGCCAAATCGTCCACCGCCTTCTCGCATTTGGCGATCAGGGCGTCGAAGCGCTTGGTCACCCAGTCGAGTGCGTAGGGCTTGTTCTCACGGTTCCACAGCTTGACGTAGCGATCCTTGAGCTTGCGGTGGTCCTCCGCGATCTTGGCGAGCTTGGTGCGGGCGGTCCTCAGGAGGACGTTGCTATCGCCCTCGTTTTGCCTGGCGCGCTCGAGGGCGTCCTTGGCGGCGAGGTAGTCCATCACGCGCGTGGCCATGAGCTGAATCCGCTCGGCCCCGAAGAGGAAGTAGTCCAACCAATCGGCGTTGATCCTCGCCGCGTCGCGACACGCGCGAAGATGCTCGATCGCCGGCTGCGTGATCTTCAGCAGGGAGTCCGCCTGCTTTCGGGCGGCGGCCTTGTCCATCGGCTTGGCCTTGTCGCCGAATTCGAGCTCCCAGAACCGTTTGTCGTTCATCCCCTCATAGCCGGGCAGACGATGCGCCTTGGCGAGCAGATCGATCGCCCGGCCAAAGTGATCGCCCGGCTCGCCGAACAGCACGCCGCCGATCCTTCGATTGAACTCCTCGTACGGCGTGGTCGACGCGTTCCACGCGCACTCGGCACCCCACGCCAGGCCGTGCCAGTTCCACGTGAAGAAGTTCTCGCCGTCGTCGTCCCACGTTGTGTTGAGCATGCCCAGCGTGCCGTGCTCGGCCCCGTCGCGGACGTAGTTGTGGATGTTCGTGACGGCCACGCCGAAGTCCGGCAGGATGCGGCTCCAACAACTCACGCCCGGACAGACGAAGAACGCGTACCCCGACTCGCTGAACGGCGTGATGACCTTGTCGAACGAGGCCGCCGGCTGATAGCCCCACGACAGCACGATCGTATCCTTCGGGATCTTCGGCAGGTGCTTCGGATGCTTAATAATGATGTCGCCCCACATCATCATCCGCTTGCCGTACTTGTTCTTCAGCAGGTCGTGCAGCCGCCGCAGGTGATTGGCGTAGACCGCACCGACGCCGATTTTGTCGGCCACCGGCTTGGACGGGCCCGTGCCGAGCCCCCACGTCTCGTCGCAACACACGTTGAACAGCTTCGACTCCAGCAGCGGGACGACCTCGGAGTACATGTCGTCGAGCAGGTCGTAGACCTTTTCGTTCGTCGGGTTGAGCACGTAGTGCGTCTCGCCGAGGGGGCGGTACTTCTTGTGGCGAAGGATGTCCTCGAAGTGGCCGAACGACTGCTGGTTGCCGATGATCTCCACGCCGCACTTCTTGCCGTATTCGACCATCGCCTTCAGCTCATTCGGCGTAAGGCTCCCGTCCTTGGGCCCGATGATCGGGTGCTTTTTGAAGGCGTACTGGTACTCCATGTAGTACGTCCAGAAGTTCATCTTGAGGTACGACGTCTGGCGAAGCTCGTCCTTGAGGAACTCGAGCTTGGGGCTAGGTCCGCGGGTGATGTCGTCGGAGTAGCCGCGATAGCGGAGCGACGGCCAATCGCGGATCTTGACGCACGGGATCGATCCGTCCCTCGTGTTCGCGCGGATGAGCTGGCGGAGGCTTTGGATGCCATGCAAGAAACCCCTCTCATTCCGTGCTGACACGCAGATGACCGCCTTGTTCACCGCGATGACGTAGGCCTCGGGCTTGTCCGGCACTGTGGGCGTGAGGAGATCTAGCGGACCGTCGAGGACTCGAGGTTCGGCAAGCCAGGCAAACCAGCTCTTGCCGGACGGCATGAAACGACGGGTCATCTTGATACCACCTGCGCGTGTCAGGTCATCGGAGAGCTGTTCGGCGGCCTCACGAGCCATGGGACCGTCGGGCATGTCGAGCCGCAACGACGGTGGCAGCTTGTACCTGCCCTCCCAAGGTTTCACCTCCTTGGGAAACGGCACGAGGCGCAGCGTGCGGATGGCCTCGTCCGCGGGGGTCGCTTCGAGCGGCGTTAGGTTGCACGCGCAGACGCAAATCCCCGTGACCAACACCGCGAATGATAAGGATGGGGTGAACCACGTGTGACTGCGCACGGCTCGTTCGCCTGAATGCATGATGTGGTCTCCATGATCAGGCCTCGGACGAGGTGTCATCCTCGGACTCGTGCTGCTCGGCGATCCGGCGGAACATCGCGCGGACGTCGTAGAACCCGCCGATGATCACGGCGACCGACAGCACGGCGAAGAAGCCCACGCCGAGGATCAGCGTCCACCTCCAGATGGGTAGCCAGGTCTCCATGAGCTCTCTTCCCTTCTATCATCTTACGGCTAGGCCTGTGGGCCAGCCGCCCTCGGCTGGCAATCCATAATCACAACCGGGGGCGGTTGTGCCACAGCGCGTGTGGGCCAGTCGCCCCCGGCTGGCAATGCATAATCACAACCGAGGGCGGTTGTGCCACAGCGCGTGTGGGCCAGTCGCCCCCGGCTGGCAATGCATAATCACAACCGAGGGCGGTTGTGCCACACTGTGTGAGCCGTGCTCATCACAGTCTACGTCTCCGCTTCAGTCCGGTTGCACGTCTTCCTTCTTCTTATCCGGTAGTACGAGCGAGCCGACGATCATCACGAAGACCGTCAGCAGCACCGTGCCGATGCCCACCCACTCCGTCGGCCAGGACACGCCGATGGCGTTCTGCAGCGGCTTGAGGCCCAGCACGGCGGCAAAGCCGCAGATCAGGGCACCGTACGCCCCGGCCGAGCTCGCGCGTTTCCAGTAGATGCCGCCGATCAGCACGGAGAAGGCGCCGGTGAAGTACACCGCCCCGGTGATGGCCAGGTAGTCCCACAGGTCTTGGCCGAGCGGGTACCACAGCCCCCACAGCAGCAGGAAGACCCCGGTGAAGAGGATGATTCCCCGCGCCACGACGAGACGGACCCGCATGGTGAGCTTCTCACCCATGATGGGCCCGAGGACGTCCTGCGTCAGCACCGAGCTCCAGCACAGCAGATAGCTGTCGTGCGTGGACATGAACGCCGCCAGCATGCCGGCCGTCAGCAGGCCGAGCACGCCCGTCGGCAGGACGACGCTAAGCGCCATCGGCATGGCGATGAGCGTATGCTGGGCGTCGGCCTTGCCTTCCGCCGGGACCATCAACTCGCGGAGCTCGGTATTCTCCGCGACGAACGCCAACGCGCAGATGCCCCAGAAGAACGGGATCAGGCAGCGGATGACGAAGCCGATCGACGACCAGATGTAGATCCGTCGCACCGTTTGCGTGCTCTCGGCGGCGCACGCCCGCATGACGGCCGTCGGCCAGATCGCGCTGACGACCAGGCCGAGCAGCCCCATCCAAATGACGTACCCCGTGCCGAAACCCTCTTCGTTGAAGGGGTTGAAGCCCCCCTCGCCGCGATGCTGGCCTACGGTGTTGACGAGCGCCTCCCAGCCGAAATGGTTCAGCGCGATTCCCGTCGTGAGCAGGATTGCAATCGACAGGACGACGAACTGTACGTAGTCCGTCACGATCACCGAGACCATGCCGCCCAAGATCGTGTAGAGCACGACCAGCACGATCAGGATCGTCATGACGAGCTTGAGCGTGAAGGGATCGGTCATGCCCGTCATGCCCGTGACAAACAGGGCACCCGCTTTGAGGAACATGCCCATGTTCAGGATGCCGGACAGCGCCAGGATCAACCCGCCCAAGATCCGCACGCCCGGAGAGAAGCGTTGCTCGTAGTACTCGGGGATGGTCATCACGCCGGCCGCCCGGAGCGGGACGACGATGAATCCCGTCAGGCCGACGAGCAGCGTGACGAATCCCGCGACGACGGCGATGTGGAACGCGGCGAACCCCCCGGTGAAGCCCTTCTGGGCGTTGTACATCACGGTGACCAGGCCCATCTCCGTCCCGATCATCGTGGCGAGGCCAAGGTAGGTTCGCAGCGATCGCCCGGCGACGACGTAGTCGGCCATGTCGGCGATGTAGCGCCGGACGTAGAACC
>CAZKCX010000246.1:0-9127 GCA_964550865.1 uncultured Planctomycetales bacterium | reverse complement strand
TGGAAAGCCTCGGCGTCAAGGCCTTTCTGGTGCCCCTGACCAAGCTGGAATACGCCGCCGCCGTCGCCGCGCCGCTGGCGTATCTGGCGCTGCGGCAGCAAGACGCCGTCGGCCTGGCGACCTTCGACGAAGGCGTGCGGCGATACCTCCGCCCCAGCAACCAACCTGGGCACTGGCGGACCTTGGTCGCGGAGATGGAATCCGCCGCCGGCCCGCGCAAGACGAGCATCCAAGGGGTGCTGGACGACCTGGCCGAACGCCTGCCGCGCCGCGCGCTCGTGGTCTTGCTGAGCGACCTGTTCGACGAGGTCGAGGGCATCGTCCGAGGGCTCAAGCATCTCAAGCATCGCAACCACGATGTCATCGTCTTCCACATCCTGGATCCGGCGGAGATCGACTTTCCCTTCGGTGGAGCCACCCTGTTCGAAGGCCTCGAGGCCCGCGGCGAGCTGCTGGTGGAGGCCCGGGCGATTCGGCGGCGATACCTCGAGGAGGTCCGCCGCTTCACGAGCACGATGCAGCGCCAGTGCCGCGAGATGCGGTTGGACTATCAGCTCGTAAATACGTCGCACGACCTCGCGGAGGTACTGTCGACCTATCTGGCCAACCGCAACGCAACCATTCACTGAACGAGAGGATGCATCATGGAGCGCAGGGTATTCCTTCAGGCGGGCATCGGCGCGGCCGGCGTGGGCATCGCGGGAGCGGCGAAACCGGCGCAGGCCGCGGGACAAGCCTCTTGCGACCAACGCCTGGCGAAGCAGGACCGGAAGGCCCACGTGTACAAGGGCTCTCCGCCGGATCATTGCGTTTGCGATCAGGCCTTGCGGGTCGTGCCGGACGGCTCCTGGGCGATCGTCTTCATGACCGGCGGCGATCACGAGCCCCGCAAGGCGAACTACATCGCGATGTGCCGATCCACAGACCACGGTCGGACGTGGGGCAAGAAGCGGCCGGTGCTTCGCTACAAGGATCGGGGCTGCCTGCTCAGCGAGGTCATCGTCTGCGACGACGAGGTCCGCGTGATGGCCGTCACGCACGGCGGACGCTTCGAGGACTGGCGGAACTACGTGCTCATCAGCTCAGACAGCGGCAAGACGTGGGCCAGGCCGCTGCCGTTCGAGCCGCTCCCCCGCCGGACGTTCGTGCGGAATTTGTATCGGGCGAGCTGGGGCGAGTGGATCCTCCCGTATCAACGCTACCCGACAAAGGGGGATCCGTCCGTGAGTCCGCTCACGGACAAGACGCACCGGCGGGGCGTCAACGGCGTGCTCATCAGCGACGACAAGGGCAAGACGTGGACGCGATCGAACGAGATCGGCCCGACGCCCGGATGGGTGGAGAACAACGTCGTCGAGCTCCGCGACGGCCGCATGGTCATGCTCATCCGTGCCGACGGCAAGGGCTATCTCCTCCGCAGCGAGTCGAAGGATCGCGGGCGAACCTGGTCGCCGCCCGAGCCGGCGGACATCCCGAACCCCGGCAGCAAGTTTCGCCTGCATCGCCTGAGGCGCGGGCGAATCGTGCTGATCCACAACGCCTGCGGCAAGCCGGGACGGCGGAACCCGATGGCGTTGTGGGCGTCCGACGACGACATGAAGTCGTGGGCCTACAAGCGCGTGGTGATCGACTTTCCCGGCCAGCTGCAGTATCCCGACGGCTTCGTGGACGAGGACGAGGGGTACGTCCACTTCGCGTTCGACTACAACCGCCACGACCTGATCTACGTCGGCGCGAAGCTGCCGAGGTGACCGCCCGGCCACTTCTTCGGCGGAATAGGGGGTCGGGCGGTTCAGCGGCGATATGGGGCGCGGCGATTCACTCCAAGACGCCGCACTCTACCGGGGTGGCCCACCGCTTCAGCGGTGGGGAAGGCGAATTGGGGCGGATCAAGGTGTCAGGGCGGATTCGTGCGAAGCGCCCAAGAGGCCGTCTCCTTCGGTATGAGCCGCAGAGTCGAAGACCGGCAAGTTCATCCGCCCACCTTCATCCGCGCCGAATCCCTTCTCATCGCACGACGCGGAAATACGCCGTCGCGCGTCGGCCGCTTGCGAGGTCGCGGGCGTCGACCTGCCAGGTCCCGCACAGGTCGTTCGGCGCGATGTCGAGCCGGATCCCGACCTTGCCGTCCTTCGCGCCGTAGAATCCGGAGAACTCGGCCTCTCGCCCCTCGGGATCGCGAATGCGGACCTCGACGGGGACGACGGCGGCGATTGGCGTTCCGTCCGACGTCAGGACATCGACGCGGCATTCCACCGATGTGCCGCGCCGCGCTTCTTTCGGCACATCCAGCTTGAGGCGGCCGATCGGCTGCGGCGTGACCATGAGTAGCGTCCCGTCGCACGGCCCGAGCGTGCGATTCACATGCAGCTCGCCCGCCTTCTCGGCCGCGGGCACGTGTTGATGCGTGACCAGGTCATACACGTGGCCGGTCTTGCGGCGGAGGTGGACCACGCCGGTCGTCTGCAGGCCGATCTCCATGACCTTGCCGTGATGGCCGACGTAGTTGCCGAACTCCCGCCGATCGTTGACGAGGAAGACGTAGTCGGTTCCCGCGTACCGACGGCGATAGGGGATCATCTCCGGCGCGGTCGTGTCGGCGTAGCGGGTGTATTTCTCGTGGAGCTGCTTGCGCAGATCCGCCGCGCGTGCCAACAACGCCTGCTTGTCGGCCTTGGCCTTGCCGCTTCGCGCCAGGGGCTCGATGCGGATATCGGGCGTGACGGCCGGCGCGAGGTGCTTGTCGGCGACAACGATGCCCCCGCGTTTTTGGAAGGCTTTGACCTTGTTGGCCACCGACTCGGTGAGGACATCGCAGTGCGTCATCACCAGCACGCGGTAGCCGTCGAGCCCGCCGTCCGTGATGGTCTCGTCGTAGACGATGTCCGGCTGGAGGTGCGCGTACAGCGTCACCAGGAACGCATCGGCGATCCAGCTCTTGCCCCAGCCGTACGTCCCTCGGTGGGCGAACATCTGCGAGGCGAAGCTCTCGAGGAAGGCGACGTCGTTCTTGACGCCGGGCACCTGAAGCAGCGTCGGGCCGAGCGGTCGAACGATCTCGTCGATGAGCCGGGCCAACTCGCGTTTCGTCTGGGGGTTCGTGTACCGGTAGGAACTACCGGGCGGGCACGGCACGAGCGACTGCCATCCGTGGTACATGATGCCGCGGATGGGTCGCGCGATCTTCGTCCAGAACGCCTCGCGAAGGTGCATCGGCGGGATCGTGATGAACGGCGCGTCGGGCTGCTCGCGCTCCCACCGAGCGCGGTGCCGGCCGGCGTCCTCCTCGCCTGCCTTCGGCATCGGGGCGGTTTGTGAGCGGTACCAGATGATCTGCGTCATCTTCATGACGTCTTGGGGCGGGCGGGCGCCGCGGGCCATCGCAAACAGCTCCTCGGTGGCGACGGCGATGCGGGTCGGGTCCGGGTACGTGTACGTCCAGTGGCTGAGCACGTCGACCTTCCCGCCGCTGCCGTAGACGCTCGCCACCCGCGCGGCCGGGTCGAACCACGTCCAGACGCCCTCGGCTCCGCCGTCGTTCAGCCCCTCGCACAGGGCGGTGTTCAGGCCGTTCCAGCCGTCGCCCTCCTTCCAGTACCAGCGGAGGTAACGGAGGATCGGATGGTCGTCGGGGATGACGCGGTCGGCCGGAAAGCCCTCAATCTTCTCCCACGATACGCCCCACTTCGATCGGACCTCGTCCGGGATGTCCGCGCCGGCGCGGGCGCGGTAGGCCTTGCGATCGTGGTCGTGGAAGCACGGCCTGGCGTGATCGCGGATCTCCGTATGCGCGAGGACCGCCTGAAACGCCGGATGGTCGCCGTAGGTTCGCCCCACCGACACGCCGACGTTCCGGCAGAACTCGATGATCCGCGGGAACAGGCCGCAGATGTTCTCGTCCTTGTAGGGTTCGCCCTGTCGATTCACGCGGAGGTATTGCTCGAGCTTCTTGGCGAATCGTCCGGGCGAGAGGCTCGATCCGATGGACAGGCCGCCGGCCAGCGCCTTGTCGAGCATCTCGCGCGTCGCGGCGACCGCCTCGGCGTCGCCGGCGCCGGTGGGCTCGCCCGCGTCCCAGATCTTCTGGTAGTCCGCACCGAAGCCGAGGACGTGCGTGAAGCCGATCCGCTTGAGCCGGGGCATCTCCTTCTCAACGCCGGCGGGGTTGTAGACGCCCCACATGAGCACCGGGAACTGATGCGGCGGCTTGCGGGGCACGATCTGTAAGGGGAATGACTCCTCGATCTCGCCGGATGCCTCTTCGGCGAACGACACGGAGGTGACAAGGCGATAGGCATCCGGGCGCAGCTTCGTATCGAGTCTGCATTCGACGGCGTGCGTCTTGCCCGGCGGGATGTCGGGAAGCGACGCCCTGGTCAACGCCATTTCGTCGATCGATGCGGTAAGCGTTGCGCCGGACAGCGGCTCGCGCTGGAGGTTCGTCACGCGCGCTGTGAAGATCGGCGGCGCCTCGGCACGGACGAACACCGTTCGCCTGCGCTGCATGGCGAGCTTGGCGCGGGAGAACTCGAGAACGCCCTTGCAGATCCGAACCTGGTCGAGCCGGCCGGGAAAGCCGTGGTAGTAGCTTCCGATGCGGTCGCCGATCGAGAGCGGGTGCCTGCCGGCGTGGATCGACTTGCGCCCCGCGCGGACGGTCTTGCCCCACGGCTTGCCGTTGAGGAAAAAGCGCCCCGTTCCCGCGCCGTCGTAGGTAAAGGCGACGTGCACCCACTCACCCGGCGTGAAGGCGTAGGGCCTGGCGTGAAACGAATCGGAGTCCTTGCCGAAGCCGAGATTCATGGACAGCGTACGCGTTCCGCTACGGTTCGTATCCGAGAGCACGAGCTGATAGTCGTCGTTGGCGACGTACTTCTTGTCGAGCAGGAACGACGCGGGGTAGTCCTCGATCTCCTTCTTCGGCTGGATCCACATTTCGATGGTGAAGGCGCCTTCGGGGGAGAGCGCGGGATGGTCCTTCGCGCGTGCGGCGTGGCGTTTGTCCTCGACCGGGTGGCCGCGGAAGGACTCGAGTCCACCGCCAAAGCGACCATCCTTGGCGAGTTTCGCGCCGCTCAGCTTCAGGTCATGCCCGTGGCCGGAGACGTCCTTGAGGGCGTCTTCGTCGTCGAAGGACCACAGCGCGATGACGTGCTGGCCGGCCGCGTCGTCGGCGGTATAGGGCGCGTCCCATGGCTGGCGGAGTTTGAGGTCGGTGTCGGCCGAGGCCGGGGCGTACATCAACCCCAGCCAGACGAGTGCGGTGAATGGAAGTCTGGTCACGATCGAACTCCCTACGTTGCATGCGGGAACGGTTGAACAATGCATCCTGCCAAGATGCGAGCTCGCTTGCCCATGGGTTCAGTCATGCGCGCAAATCCGTGATCGAATTCGTGTTCCCCACCGCTCAAAGCGGTGGGGCCACCCTAGTAAGACCCGGCACGCACAGGACTCCTCTGATCCTTCAGGCGTCTCTCCACGGAGCGTTGCCAGGGAGAAGTTGCGCTAACGGAACCGCAGCGAGTAGACGTCGGCGTCCTTGAGCGTGAAGCGCAGGCGCACGCTCTTGCCCGCGAGCTTGCCGACGTCCGGTCCCTGCTTCCACGTCACCTCCCGCTCGAGCTCGTCGCCGAAGACCTCCGCGCAGTCCGCCAGGGCGAAGCCGGGGATCGGCTTGCCGGCGGCGTCCTGGATCTCCACGAGGATCGTGCCGGCCGCACTGGTCGAGAAGTTCAGCACGAGCCGGTTGCCCTGGAAGACGATCGGCTTGGTGACCATCTCGCCGCCGCTGAGCGGAGCGCTCATGGAGACGAACCCGTCGATGCGGAGCGTATAGCGGCGGAGCTGGCTGCTCTTGCCCGTCCAGTAGCCCTCGGTGGCGTAGAGGCTCAGCTCGTTCGGCGCGCCGGGCAGGGGCGACTTCGTCTCGACCACGTGCCAGGCGATGTAGTTGTCGCCGTACTTCCATTGGCCGGGTCGTTGGATGCCGGGCCGAATGAACGCCTCCCCCCATCGCTTGAAGTGCAGGCCGTCGCGGCTGGTCATGAAGAGCCCGTCGGTGATGGCCGTTCCGTAGCGGAGGTTCGCCTCGGCCCGCTTCTTGCGATGCTCGAGCTCGGGCAGCTCCCGCATCGACGGCGACCAGCCGCGTTCGATGTAGCGCGACGGGAAGCCGATGAAGATGTGCGGCGCGCGGTAGTATGGCTTGACCTGGTTCGTGTAGAGCTGCTCCTTGGGGGCGCCGGGGAACTTGAGCCACACCGGCTTGGTCCAGTGGACGAAGTCGTCGCTGGTGGCGGTCATGATGCTACGCCGTCCGTCTCTGAAGTGCCGGACGTACGCGCGGTATTCCCCGCGAACCTCGTCCCAGAACGCGATGTTCTGCGTGTCGAACGCACAGCCCGTCATCACCGGCTCGGGTTGAATCAGCGACCAGCGGATTGCGTCGGGCGACTTGAACGCCAGTAGACCGCGCTTGCCGCTCTTGCCCTTGCCACTCGCAACGCATTTGTACTTCGCGTCGGGTGGGCACTTGGGGTTCGCGTCCTTGAAGGGCGTGAAGTCGTGCGCGCCCTCGCCGGCCCAGACGATGTTGTTCTTCTTCGAGCCCTTGAACTCGAACAGACCGAGCTTGGGCTTGACCCAGTGCAGGCCGTCCTTGCTCTCGAGGTACGCCCCGTAGATCGGATGCGGCAGCGTGAACTTGCCGCCCTCGACCGAGATGTGCCACGCGTGGTAGTACATCCGGTAGATGTCGCCGTCCTGGAAGATCTGGTGGTAGCCGCCGCCGCTGCCCTCCCACGGCTCGTCGTGATCGACGACGATTTCCTGCTGCGCCGGGTGGTGCATCTCCAGCTCGGCCCCGCCGCCCATGCGATCGATCAGGAAGTCGTCGACCATCAGCTCCAGCCGCGAGCCGATGTCGATGGGCTCGGCCGCCGGCGCGGACGGCGTTGCCGCGAGAACCGCCAGCGTGATCATCAGGAAGATGGGCTTCGGGACCATGGGTATCGCTCCTTCTCGGGTGCAGGGATCGACATTTTCGTGCGCATGCAATGTGGTTGACTCTATGGCCGGCGGCCCGTAGCGTCAATGAGCCGACGGGATGCGTGCGCAGGATAGACGGCATCTCGAAAGGAAGACGCGGGTCTCCGGGCTATCTCCCCAGATGTCCGAGCCGCGACATTCATGTCGCGCGGGATGTCCGCGCTGGACGAATCCAGCAGCTCGGGCATCGCGCCCGCGATTCAAGTGCGTCCGGTGGAGCGGAGACGACGGACGAGACGAGTCGCCAGCGAGACGTACCTTCGGAAGGAGACGAACATGTTCCGCACGCACTGTCGGTCGAGAACAAGGCACTCTGATCGAGCAGGTCGTGGCCGCCTTCTTTCCTGTCTGCTCCTGATGGCTCTCGTCGTCCCGGCCCGCGCGGCCGAGTTCGACTGGGCCAAGAAGCGGGCCGCTTTGGGTAAGCAGGACAAGTTCCGCATCCTGGTCGACAAGGTCCTTTCGAAGAGCAACCAGTGGGTGATGACGCCGCAGTTCGTCGCCGAGATCGGCGAGGCGGGCTTCAACGTCGTCTGCCCGCGCGTCGGCTGCGACGACATGGAGCGGGTCGAGCGCGTGGCGGAGACGGCGCGACAGCGGGGCCTGTTCTACATGGCCTGGATGCGGGGCACGCGGAGCACGAAGAAGGGCGTCAAGCTCATCTGGGCCAGCGGCACCACGCAGGATCTCTACAGCCCCAATGCCGACGAGCTTTGGGAGTGGATGACCGGGCTCATCCTCGGCCACGCGCGGCTCTCGGTGAAGAACCCGGCCATCGTCGGGAGCTTCCTCGACTTCGAGAACTACGCGAAGGGCAAGCGGGGCAACTGCTATCCGCTCTCGTACGACGAGAAGATCCTCGGTGAGTTCGCCAAGGCGAAGGGCGTGGAGATCCCCAGGCTCGCCCCGGCCGATCGGTACGAGTGGCTCAAGGAGCACGGCCACCACGAGGCGTTCTCCGTGTTCCAGATCGACTCGTGGCGGGCGCGGTGCCGGAAGCTCCGTGAGCGGATCGACGCGATCAACCCGAAGTTCCAGCTCATCGTCTACCCGGTCGGCACGCTGTTTCTGGATGGGGCCATCTACCCCGAATGGGCGACCGAGCAGGCACCGCTCATCATCGCCGACCACTGTACGTATCACCGGCCCGGCGGCATGGGCACGCCGCACGAGCGGGCCCTGGCCATCAACAAGCGGAACCTGGAACGGCGCATCAAGCGCGCCGAGGACCACGCCGTGCCCTACATCTACACGAGCGGTATCGACCCGATCTACGACGACGCCGACCCGGAGTTCTGCGGGCGGAACGCCGCCATGATCGCCGACGTCTGCGCCGGCTACTGGGTGTTCTACGAGGGCCCGAAGTACAGGCAGGACCACCCGGACTACTTCCGCTGGTTCGCCCGCGCCAACCAGGCGATCGTGGCGGGCCGCTACGACTTCTGGAAGCAGGAGCGCGAGACGCCCGACCCCGCACGCGCCGCCCAGCGCAAGCTGCTGGAAACCTTCTGCGGCACGGCGCTCCAACCGGCGCGAACGGAGGTCATGCCGCCCGGCGAGGCAAAGCGGGCCTTCACCGTGCGGACGCGCGACCACGGTGCCGCCTTCTGCGTCCTGCTGGACAAGGGCGAGGAGCTCCGCGGCCGACTCGCGATCCGGCGGCTGGGCCGATACACCGCCGGCGCCGACTACCGGTTGTTCGCGCCGGATCGAAAGAGGCTCCTGTCCGGCCGCGCCGAGGTCGACCAGCCGGCGAAGATCACCTACAAGACGAAGGCGGCGGGCGTGCACGTCGTCCTCGTCGACGCCGGCCAGAACCCCGCCCAGTTGTTCCTGGAGAACCAATACGTCTGCCTGGCGGCCACGGAGCCGTTGGGCCTGGCGCGGTCGCAGCCGAAGGGGTACTTCTTGCCGGGGCCCCGCGCGACGTCGCTGACGATTCACGTGGAATCGCCTTCGCCGGGCGAGACGGTGGCCGTCACGCTTCGCGATCCGGACGGTAAGGAGGTGTGTCGGGTCGATACCGCCAAGCGCAAGAAGGTCGTCGCGAAGGCCGAGGTCGCCGTCGGGCATCGCGGCA
>CAZKCX010000245.1:7707-9134 GCA_964550865.1 uncultured Planctomycetales bacterium | reverse complement strand
GGCGAGGGAATCGTCGACGCTGCCGTCGTTGACGAGGATGAACTCCCACGGATCGGGTAGCCGTTCCAGCGCTTCGCGCATCGCGCGGAGGGCCCGCGCGATGTTGACCGACTCGTTGTACATCGGGGAGATCACACTGACTGCGGGCATGGCGTCGTTCGCGCTCATGGTATGGCGAGGGTACTCCGACGGGATGTCCGGCCGCAAGTATCACGCGGAAGATTGCCGTTTCTGCAGGAAGCTCACGGATACGCTGTTCGCAGAAGGAATATCCGGTGTGGCACAACCGCCTCCAGGCTTCGCTACGCTTCGCCGTGACAAGCCCGGCCGTGCGCCATCGTATTCCCCAGCCGAGGGCGGCTGGGCCACATCGACCGGAACCATGCACCTTGAAGGCGATTCCTGCAAGCGGCTTAGCTCCCTGCTGCGGGTTCGGCGACCTCCTCGCGCGACGGGCGGGAGGCGCGTTCGTCCTCCACAAGCGCCAGCGGCTGGGCGAGCTCCGACGGCACGAGGTGCGTGAAGAAGGGCTCTTTGGGTGTGATGCCCGCGAGATAGCGATCGAAGAAGGCCACCGTGCGCGCGGCGTACTGCTCCGGCTGGATGATGACGGGCTCGTTGTGGCGAGCCCCGGGGACGATCCACTTGTACTTCGGTTGGCTCGCCAGGGCGTAGAGCAGCTCCGTCTGCTCGACGCGGATGTAGCTGTCCTTCTCGCCGTGAATGAAGAAGATCGGCTTGGGCGGCATCCGCATCAGCACCTTGCGCACCGACGGGAATTGGACGCCCAGCTCCCGCTGGCCTCGCTGAATCATGCACCACCGCAGGATCCGCCAGAACACCGGGTGATGGTTCTCATAGACGAAGCGGACCTTGGCGAAGATGTAGGCCCACTTCTTCATCAGGTTCTCGATTGTGGTGTCGGTGCTGAACGCCCCGTCGACGCACAGGGCATGGACCCGCGGATCGTTCTGGGAGGCGAGGATGGCCGCCCCGGCCCCCCGGCTGATGCCGAAGATTCCGAGCTTGACCGGCAGTCCGTTGGCCTCGAGCCAGTCTTGCACATAAGCGATCGCGCCCATCATATCGCTGACCTCGCGATCGCTCGCCCACTGGCGGGGCTTGTAGCCGGGCTCGTCGCTGCTCTCCCCGCATCCGCGGAAGTCGAAGCTGAAGACGTCGTAGCCCGCGCGGATCAGCGGCCGGCAGTACCGGGCGCAGCTGCTCTTCTCGCTGGCATACTCGTGTGCGAAGATGATCATCCCGCGGCGACGGGCGTTCGGATCCGCCCGAAAGAGGACTCCCCGCAGATTCAGCCCGTCGAACGAGCGAAAGGCGATGTCCTCTGCGCCTTCGAGGGGGACGAAATCGCGGGGTCCTCGAGACAGCGGCGGCGGCGTATCCTTGAGGATGTTCAGCGAGATGTT
>CAZKCX010000245.1:0-7697 GCA_964550865.1 uncultured Planctomycetales bacterium | reverse complement strand
TGTTGACGTACTTTCGGATGATCAGGACGGGCGTGATGACGAGGATCAGCAGCGTGAGGAAGATGGCCGTCAGGGCCCAGTTTCGCGCGATGAGGTCCCAGACCATCCACACGTCGGTGGCCTGCACACCCAATAAGCCCAAAGCCAGACTTTGATCCACGGTGTCCCCGTCGATACGGCGGAATCGTTGGACTCGACCAACGTCGGATGTCGCGCCGCCACCCGGGCTGGTCCGATCGAACGCAGGCGGCACGCCACAGGATGAAAGCTCCTGCTCGTGCACGCCTTACCCTCCGACCGCGCACCAAATCTACGTTGTGCTACTATAGTCGCCTGGCGCTGCCGCGCCAAGCGGAGCCTGCCGGCCGACAGCGTCTAGCCGCCGTTCGTTTGCATCTGTGGACGCCAACGTATACAGACGTCAGAATTCCCTCATAGGCCGTCCTCGTAAGGGCCTACTGCTTCAAGGAGGCATCATCATGCGAATT
The DNA here is from genome assembly GCA_964550865.1 of uncultured Planctomycetales bacterium. GTDB lineage: Bacteria > Planctomycetota > Phycisphaerae > UBA1845 > JAFGLZ01 > JAFGLZ01. The sequence goes on along the minus strand of CAZKCX010000245.1, from coordinate 7,209 downwards.
CCATGGATGTCGAATCCCCTCGGGCTTTCGCTCATTCTCGCTCTCACAACGGGCTGTGCCGCCGTCGGGCCGGACGAAGGCCTCACCGTCGAGGCCAAGAAGGCCGACCATGCCATCGAGGTCTACGTGGGCGGCGAGCTCTTCACGGCCTACAAGTTCGGCCCCACGTTGAAGAAGCCGTATCTCTATCCCGTCAACGGTCCGCGGACGGGCAAGAGCGTCACGACCGAGTCGAGCGAGCCCTACCCGCATCACAACTCGATCTTCTTCGGCTGCGACAAGGTCAGCGGCGGCAACTACTGGCAGGCCGGACTCGATCGCGGACAGATCCTTTCGAAGGGGGCCAAGATCGTCCGAGCAAAGGGCAAGAACGTCGTCATCGAGGACCACACGCGTTGGCACCGTCCCGGAGCCCCCGACCCCTTCCACGGAAAGCGGGTGATCGAGATCAGCGCCCCGTTGCCGAGGCTGCGCTACATCGACTTCACCGTCACGCTGACGGCCCAATCCGACGTCCACATCGCCAAGAGCAACCACGCATTGTTCAGCGCCCGAATGGCCCCGCACATGAGCGTCAAGAGCGGCGGACGACTCGTCAACGCCGAGGGGCATCGCAGCCAGAAGGGCACGCTCGGCAAGAAGTCCGTGTGGTGCGACTACTCCAACAAGCACCACGGCCACGTCGAGGGCCTGGCCATCCTTGACTGGCCCGAGAACCGCTGGACGCCCTGCACGTGGTTGACGCGGGATTATGGCTTCTTCTCCCCGACCCCGATGAACTGGTTGGGCCCTGAGGGCATCGACTTCAAACGGGGCGAAATGCTCACCTTGCGATACCGCGTGGTCGTCCACGCCGGGAACGAGAAGGAGGCCGACATCGCCCGCTTATACGACGTCTGGACGAAGGCGGCGGAATGAACGACGTCCGCCGGGACGCGGTGGCCTTCCGGAGATAGGTCTCGGAATGCACAACACGAGCGCAAGGGCTGGATGAGGGATCCTTCTATGCACGTCGCGATGGTCGCAGTGTTCCCGTGCGATCTGGATTATCCGCGCACGGCCGTTGAGGTCGCCACCGGCCCGTTGGTCAAGGCCTTCCTTGCCAAGGGCGTGGAGGTGACCGTCGTCGATTGGCGATCCAAGGAGAACGAACCTTCCGTGCATCCACAGCTCGGCTGCCCGGTGATTCCGCTGCCGGTTCACAGTCCGCCGCTTGTGATGAACTGGCTTCGATCGTCGCGCGAAGTCCGAGCGATTGTCGAACGGCTCCGGCCCGACGTGGTCCACGTGCAGGGAGATCCGGAGCTCGGTGTCGCGCTGGACGCGCCGGTCGTCTTTACCATGCGGGGCATCGCCCCCAAAGACGAGTGGATCCTCGGAGGGCCTCGACGCTACTTCACTGCACCGATAAAGGCGTTTACCTTCTGGCGGTCACGAAAGAGGTACAAGGATGTGATCCTGATCAGCCCCTACTCCCGAGACATTGGTGGCTTTCGGCGCGACGCCCGTCTGCACGACATCTTCAACCCCGTGGACGACCGTTTCTTCGACGTCCGACGGTGCGAGTTCACCCCCACCGTCCTGACGATCGGCAACTTGTCGCCTCTGAAGAACACCCTCGCGGTGGTCCAGGCCGCCGCGCGCTTGAAGGACCGCATCCCGGGCGTTCGGTTTCGGCTTGCGGGCAGGTGGGGAAGGACCAAGGCCGCCTATCGGCAGCGAATCGAGACGGTCTGCCGGCACGCGGGCCTCGAGGAGACGGTAGAATTCATCGGTTTCAAGAACCGTGACGAGATCAAGGAGGAGCTCGCCCGCGCCGCGTGCCTGTTCCATCCTTCGTTTCAGGAGAACGCACCGCTCGTCATCACCGAAGCCCTGACCGTGGGTGTCCCCGTCGTCGCGTCGCGGATCTGCGGCATCCCCTGGATGGTCCAGGAGGGCCAGACCGGTTTCCTCTTCGATCCGCTCCGCATCGACGAGATGGTGGACGGGCTCGAGAGGATCCTGACCGACCCCGAACGATGCGAACGGATGGGACAGGCCGCCCGCCGGTTCGCTGAAGAGAACTTCCGCGCGGAGAAGGTTGCCGCCCGGACCATCGACGTGTACCGCAAGGCGATTGCCGATCATCAGAAGGAGCCTCAGGGGTAGCGCCGTCGAGGCGTCTTCCACTCGCTAAGGCTCCGTAGAAGGACGGGATCTTCACGGAAACGCCCACAACATAACCCTGAATTTACTCGTTGGGAGCGCTGCTTGCGGCGGGCGATGACCGAATCGATGTCTGTCTTCCGTCGCCGGGTCGAGATGCGGGCGATTCCGTAGGCGAGCCCAAGAGACGACCGACGAGTTCGCCGAGCGCGGGCGGCGAGACCGCGCGCACGATGCCTTCCCGATCGATCACCCAGATCGCCGGCAGGGCCTGCACGCCCAAACGCCGAACCAGCTCGCTCGCCCAATGGCGCGGCTCCAGACACTGTGGCCAAGTCAGATCGTGCCGGCGTGCGTATTCCTCGACGGTGCTTGCGGAATCGTCCAAGCTCACCCCAATGATGTGCAGGCCCTCGCTCGCGTAGCGCTCCTGGAGCCGCTTCAACTCAGGCAGCGCTGCGCGCGATGCCCGATCCCACGTGGCCCAGAACACGAGCAACACCACGTTGCCCCGAAGCTGTCGCAGTTCGATGACGGAACGCGCGGTGGTCTCCAGGCGAAGTCGTAGCGGCTTGCCGATCGTCTCTCGCATGCGATGTCCCGCGAGGATCCGTTCCGTCTCGACGTGACGAGGATGATGCGTGGTGAGCAAGGAGAGATACCGGGCGGCTTGTTTCTGCTTCCCGGCATTCCATGCCTCTTGCACCAATGCGGCCAACAGCGGCGGGGCATAGCGGCTCGATGCGTGCTCCCGGATGTATTTCGCATACTGCCGTAGCGCGAAGGGCCCCGGCTCCGCCGATGCCCGTGTCGTCGTGGAATCGCGCGTGGTTGTCAGCGCGCGGCGACGCCGTGCCTTCCGATGCTCCGCGATCTCAATCTGCATCGCGAGATAGGCCGCGTAGGCCGCAAGCGCCTTCGACGGACGCCCTGCCAGAACTCGTTCGGCTTCTCTCCGCACGTCGTCCAGCGGAAGCGCGCGTGTGACGGCCAGCACATACATGCTCTCCAGCTTGCCGACCAGAAGCTCGTCGCGGTATTTCGTCTCGGGAAATCGACGCAGGAGCTTGTCGATCCGATCGAGGATCAGCGAGCGCCGCCGGGACACGGCCATGAGGTACCCTTCGTCGGACCGCGTCGTCGGAGACTCGGCCAGAAGCTGCCTGATTTCGAGAACGGCTTCGCTCTCGGACTTCGGATCCCCTTGGTCGGCGGCGGGACACGGTGTGGCCTGGATCACGGCGACGAGGAGCCCGAAGAGACAGGCTGCGGCGACGTGTTTGGCGTTCCCACCTGCGGCGTGCATGTTCGCCTCATGGGCTACGGACGAGGTCATTATGGCTTCGCGAGCGCTGCGGCTCAGATCAGGATGTCGAATCGTCGGCTCGCCAAGAGCCTCTTGAGCCGACCTTCCCGGACGTCGACGCCCCAGCCGGGGCCGGGGATCTCGCCGCCCTTGCCCCCATACCCGAAGCGAATCGGGCGATCGACCACGTCGTCGCGCAAGAGGAAACGCCCGTAGCTTCCTTCGGCGAACTCGACGCCGGGCGCGACGGCAAGAAACGATCGGCCCGCGGACGAAAGCACACTCGTCTCGCCGACCATGCAGCCGAGCTGATAGCCCACACCGTGTCGGCGGGCCAGGGCCATCATGCGGATGGACGCAAGCCAGCCGCCGTTCTTGCTCAGGCGGATGTTGAAGAAGTCGGCCACACGGCGCCGGATCAGTCCTTCGGCATCGCTCAGGGAGACCAGCGATTCGTCGTGCATGACGGGCGTGCTCACGTGCTTCTTCAGTTCGATCAGCTCATCCTCTTGGCCCTTGGCCAACGGTTGCTCGACGCAAACGATGGGCCATTCTTGCCACGCGGAGAGCTTGCGGATCGCCTCCGACAGCGTCCACCCGCCGTTGGCGTCCACGCGGAGGGTCGCCTTGCCGGCGCGGATGGGTTGGCTAAGCTTGGTCGCTACGGCCTCCAGCAGCTCGTCGTCTCCGTCAAAGCCGACCTTCAACTTGAAATCGCGAAGTCCGAAGAGCCGCATCTTCCACAACGAACGCAGGGCCCGCTTGGGCTCCTCGCTGCCGATCACGCCGCTGTACCGGATGTGCCCGAGGCTCCCGCCGACGCCGACGTTCGCCATGCCCAGCCACCCGACGACGGCCGCCACCGGCCGAGGCCAATGCCGGCAGTACGCGTCCAGGAGGGCCAGCTCGACCCCCGCCCGCGCGGCGTGGATCGTGTGGCCGTCCGGATCGATCGTGGGCATCGCGTCGACGAACTCCAGGGCATCGGGCAGGCAGGACGGTCGGAGGTCGGCCAGCATCGGCGCGAAGACCTTCTCGACCGCCGAGCGGACCGATTCCCCCGTCTCCCCAGTGACGTATTCGCGAGGCAGCGTCTCGCCGTAGCCGATCACGCCGTTGGCCAGCTCCACGGCGACGACGATAGGGTCGGCCACCTGCCGTTCATGGGCGGCATGCGAGAACTTCCGCTTCATCGGAATGGCCAAGGGCCAGAGCGAAACCCGACGTATCTGTGTTCGGTCTTCCATTACGTCTCAGCGGTTGCGGCACAGGAATCCAGACCCATTTCCGCGCTGATGATACCCGGGTCCTGAGCTCCGGAAAACCTCACAGCCCAAGCGCGCATCGCGGGCTCAGCGGCCCTCGGGCTTCCAGCCGAGCAGCCACTCGGCCTTGCGGAGTCGCATCCATTGCTGCTTCGGGTCGGTGGCGATGAAGATCCCATCGAAGCCCTTATGCCGCACAGCCAGCGCGGCCAGAAACGCACGGCGCAGGTCGTTCGGCGCGGTTCGGCACGCCTCGACGTCCAGCGCCGCCCACTCCGTCTCGTCGACGGGTGCGTACAAGCGCAGCGCGAGAAAGGACAAGTCCGGATGCCGCTGGCAGAACGCCTGCCCCACGATTTCGCTCAGGCGCTTGGTTAGCCCATAGTCGGTCGTGGCGTCGGGGGCACGCGTCTGCTCGTCAATCTCTTCGCCGGCGTCCCCCGTGTAGACGCTCATGGAGCTGGCGTACACGACCTTGCCGACACCCGCTTCGACGACCCCCTCGAGCAGCAGGTGCATGCCCTTCACGTTGACGTCGTACATCGCGACGATGTCGTAGCAGTCGCCCATGGCCAGATGGACCACGGCATCGATCCCGTCCAATGCCCGACGGAGCGTCGGCCTGTCGAGCAGGCTGCCCTGAACCCATCGGTCGTCCGCACCGTGGGGAACCACGACGTCCAAGAAGCGGCAGTCATGCTCCGCCTCCAACGCGGGCCGCAAGATGGAGCCGACCTTTCCGGCCGCACCGGTCACGAGGATCTTCATCGCGGGTCCTCTCCGAGACGACACAACGTTTCCAGAGGTTCCCTACACATGGGGATTGGCAAGGCAGAGAACCGCGGGCGGCGCTACCCGACAGCCGGGTTGCTTTCGCGTTCGCATCGCTATTGCCTAACGGCAAGATACGGGATTCGCAAGCCGGACCTCGGGCGACAACCCGCCGGCACTAGGGAGATCCGAGCGCAAGCAGCGTCAGCGCCCCCGTTCCCGGCATGTACGCGGCGACCATCGCGTGGCCGAGCGGGTACATCTCGTGGATCGCATCCTGGGCCAGCAAACCGCCCGGCAGTTGCCAGCAGCGCCAGTCCAATCGTTCCCCGCCCGAACGAGGCCAGGCATACAGCATGTCGTCGGGGGCGTGCAGAATCCATTCGCCCAAGAGGGCGAACGACGGCAAGGCGACCGCCTGGAAGGACCCGCCCAAGGCTTGGGGTTCGGCCCGGCCGTCCAGGAGGATGCGGACCGGTTCGGCCATCGACGGTCCTCGAGGCGAGGGGTAGCGATCGGCCACGAAGGTCAACAGCTCCCCGCGGTGCAGAAGACCGTCGGCGACGATGGGACGACCAAGGTCGACGCGCCAGACGGGCCTTCCGTCCGTCAGGCGCCAGGCCTCAACGCGCGTATCGTCCACGTGCACGTACACATGACGTGCGTCGGCCACCAGCCGAAACGAGGGGGGAACCCTTCGCGGTGGGGCCGAACGAGCCCAGAGCGGTCGACCGGACTCGGGCTCGAACGCCGCGAAGAACTCTCGCTGGCGCCGCCGGCCGTGCGGCAGGCGCGCGGCCGCCCTCGCCAACACCACCGGTCCGAACCGACCGACACGGACACGCGTTCGCAGCCGCTCGATCCGGAAGGGGATCACCACCTGACCGAGCCAATCGAGTTCGCCGGTGTCCACGCGATAGGCGGCCACCGCGACGCGCGGTCGCGTGTCGTTCTTCGCCATGAGCATGGGCACCTCGGCGACGAGAAGCCGAGGTCCGTCGCTTGCGAAGCCCGACGCGTCGCGGATTGCCCGGGCGAATTCCTCCGGGAGCGTGCCGGCGGTGACGATGTCCTCGCCGGCGGAGAGACCTCCCGGCGCGGGCCATCGCATCAGGATGCCATGGTGTTGGCGGGAGGTCGACCACGGCGGATGCGCAATGTGCCACGTGCCTGCGAACTCCAGCAATCGACACGTAGCCGGTTCGTCCGGCACGTCGAAGCCGAGCGGGACCTCGCGGACGACGCGCCCCGTCTCGACGTCGCGTTCGATGAAACGTAGCCTGCGCGCGAAGCCCTGATCGACATACTGGCCCTCGACACTGAGAAGCCGCCCATCCCGCAGCACGATATCGCTGACGAGCTTGTCGGGCATGAGCAGCCGCGCATGCCAGATCGTCTGCTGGAGACGCTGCGAGAGGGGCGTGACCCAAGCGCGCCGCACGGGCATGTTCTCGGGAGGCCATTCAGCACTCGGATGGACGCTCGGGCCGGCGCAGCCGAGTACGGAGGAGAGCAGCACAGTTCCGGCGATCATGCCGCAGCGCGCACAAGGTCGCGAGACGATTCTGGCCCGAGCACATGTCCGTCTTCCTGAGGTCTTTCTCCCCGCTTTCCTTGGCCGGACTGCCGCATCCTCTCCGAGCGGTTCTGTCTTTCTCGGGTGGCGCACCGCCTCAGCGGTGGGGGACCCGAATCCGCCGGCGGATGCGTGTTTCCCAC
>CAZKCX010000244.1:0-9159 GCA_964550865.1 uncultured Planctomycetales bacterium | reverse complement strand
ACCCATCCATCAGCTGACGAGCGACAGAGCGCTAGGATCTGAAGAGCAGCAGGACTCGACCGGTCTTGCGAAGCACTAGTTCACGGACACCGAGTGTTGATTTGATCGCGCCTCTTGCTTGGCGCGGAGCCGATCGCGAAGCTCGGCCGCGCGTTCGTACTGCTCATTCTGCACGGCCTCGGCCAGCTTCTCTTGGAGTGTCAGGGTGACCTTGTGCTGTTTGCGGACCTGGCGCTCGAGCGCGCGAAGCTGCAGGATCGAGGGATCCTGCTCGGCCTGTTCGTACGCCTCGGCAGGATTGAGCGTCTCGGGGTCTTCGTAGCCGGCCTCGATCGCACGGATACCGTCCTTCAGCCGCTCGATGGCTTCCTCGGGATCCTTCACGAGCAGCTCGGCCTGGGCCTCAGCCAGGGCGCGATGCATGATCACGAACGGGCGGTACTGCTCGTGGCTCGTGACGTAGTCCTCGCTGTCGCAATGCGTCTTGATGAAATCCATGACCCGGAGGTTGTGGTTGGCGTCGCGAACGGCGCGCCGGTAATATTCGGCCGCCTCCCCGTCTTGGCCCTCGGACTGGCAGAACGCCCCGAGGATGAGCAGTGCCCGCCTGCGGTGGTAGTATTGGTAGATCTCCCGGTCGAGCTCGCCCCAGGTCTCCGCGTCGAAATCGGGCTGGGACGTCGAACGGCTCAGCCGCTGGAGATGGTCCAACAGGCTCGGCCGGCCGAAAGGCTTCTCCCCGTCCGGACGGCCATCCAATTCCATTTGCAGCAGGCCGAGGTCGATGCGTAGCTGGAGCTGCTTCTTCCCGTCGCGATCGACGATGCAGCGCGCCACGAGGTCCCCCTCCGCCGGCCATTCCCTCAGGATGTCGCTGATGTCTTTCTTCATCACTGCAATGGATTATTGCGGATGCTCAGCCGCGTGTCGAGCCCATCATGGGCCTCCCATGTGTGCCGTTGAGCCCACACCCCGTATTCCCTATCGACAAGCACATGGGGCTTTTCTGAGTCGAACATACTCTATCGTGTTGGATGCCGAGGGCCACCCTTCCGTTTCCCTCCTCCTGCCACAACGTCCGATAACTAGTTTACTCCCCGAGAGCTACAACAAATGAAAGTGAAACTTTAGCTTGGCAGTCCGCATGCCGGTCAGATCACGCCGTGGCGGCAGGCGATGAATCTGCCGAGGACCGGGCAGGCGGGCGTGTGATGCGCGGGGTGCGACAGCTGTTTCGCAACGTCTGAACCACAAGAAGAATCGGATGATCCACTACTGGGGCAACATGATGGAGGGCGTGTTCTGGTTGGCCATCGCCGTGATCGTCTGGCACTGCAACCGGCTGGGGGCGCGGACGGATGCGACGGCTTGCCTGGCTTGCGAGCGTGACGTTCTTCTGCTTCGGCATCTCGGATTTCATTGAGATGCACACGGGCGCATGGTACAGGCCGCTCCCGCTGCTCTTCTTCAAGGGGGCTTGCTTGATCACGTTGCTGTATTGTCTGATCAGGTATCTGATCTTGCGAGGTGAGGTATCGGAGAACCCGTAGGGTGTGTCTTGACGCACCACTCCCGCTCTTCCAACCAACCAGAGTCAGGCACGGGCTGCCAGGCACGTACTGACGCTCGGCATTCCTTGCTTGAGGCCTGAAAGGCCCAGACAGAATAGCCAGGGGTGGAGCAAAGCGCAGCCCCTGGTACGCGATCCTCTCGAAAAGCAAAGCCCTGAAGGGGCGCCCTACTCACGCACGCAAGTCCACCGATTTTGCCCATACAGGGCTCCGGGTTTCGTGGGCATCGGATTCCGGGGGTTTCGTCCGCCTCAGCGGCGGACTTCACCCCCGGCTATTCTAGTTCGGCCCTACAGGCCTGCCCTGCCGAGTCGCCACAGGGGAATCAATCCAACACCGGCCAGACAACATCCCCTCGCGCCTGGGCCTGTGTCTGCCTGTAGACCCCGTAGAACTCCGAGTTGCAGTCGAGCCAGGTGGTGATGCGGCGGCGGTCGGCCGGCGAAAGCTTCACGTCGTAGTGCCGGCCGTCGACGTAGTCCATCAGCTTGGCCGCCCGGGCGCCGAACTCACCCGGCACGGTCCGGCTGCCGCCGGTGACCTCGCGGGGCATGCACCCCTTCGACGCATGGAAGTAGAACCCGTACTTGCCCGCCAGCTTGGTGTATGACCGCGTCCAGCCGTAGGGACCTTCCATCACGCCGCGAAGGTCCATCGCGTCGCGTCCCTGATGGCACCGCACACAGTGCCGATCGAGCACGGGCTGGACGAGCCGTACGTAGCTGAACGGGTTCGAGCCCTCCGGCCCGGGCGTGATCTTCGACGGCGGCCTGCGCAGTGCGAACGGGACGGCGTTTGCACGAACCCGCGCCTCGTGCTTGGGCTCATGGCAGCCCTGGCAACGCAACTGCTCGCCCGGATGCACGTACGTCACCGATCGCATCGACTGGATGGCCATACCCTGCGCATCGAGGGCCTGGAAGTAGATCGCCTTGCCGACCGGGGCCTCGCAATGCACGCTGCCGTCGGACTCGACGGGTACGGTCCCGAGCACCGCCCGGGCGTTCGTGCCGTTGGCGACGCCGATCCGCGGCTCGTTCGCGCGAGGCGTGCTCTTGGGCAGCAGCTGGACGATCCGCAGCGCGGCCACCTTCGCGCCCGCGGGCCATTCGAAGTCCGCGTCGTAGACGTTCATCACGGCGATCGTGGCCTTTCCGTCTGCGTCGTCTCCCGAGGCCTCGGCAAGCGTCTGCGTCGTGGCGTCGGGGATGACGGGCGGTCTCGGCCGCGGGCGGAGTGGGATCGGGCTGAGGCACGAGATCTCTGGATCGCGGTAGATCAGCTCCTTGTTGCCGTCGCGATCGATCCAGTAGATGTTGCGGTTCCGAGCATGACGGTCGTAGACGCAGAGGAAGTCGTCTTCACTCAGCGGCCAGGGCGTGCCGTAGCACATGTATCGAGGAATCGCCTTGGTGCGGCATTCCGACTCGGGGAAGAGGACGTCCGGCGTGAGCCGCGCGAGCTGCGACATCGCGCCGTCGTCGGGCACGCTCGGGTCGATGAGGACGAGCGATCCGTACATGAGCCCGTGGTGGGCAGCCGCCGTCGCGACGTACATCGGCGAGCCGGGGATCGCGCGGATGCTCATCTCCATCCACGGCCGATCCTCCCGGCGGGTCGGGTAGTTGCCGTGGAAGCTGCGCGGGTCGCGGCCGTCGGGGTAGCACGTCCAGATGTGGTGGGCGGCGTTGGTGTCGCGGTCGACGTAGTCCCACCGCGTGTAGACGATCATGCCGTCGTTGCCGACGCTCGGGTGCCACTCCTGCGTCTCGTGGAAGCTCAGGCAGACGATGTCGGAGCCGTCGGGGTTCATCGAGTGGAGTGTATACGTCGGCGAGTGATACGGCGGCGACGAGCCCCCGCACCGCAGGTATCCGCCGCGTCGGCCGCTGATGAAGACGATCCGGCCGTTGGGCAGCTCGCACGGGTCGAAATCGTTCGCCGGCCCGTCGGTGAGCTGGGCGAGCCCGGTGCCGTCGGCGCGGACGCGGAAGATGTGGAAGCTCGCCCGCGGCGACCACTCGACGCCTTCCGCCTTGCACTCGGTGTAGGCGAAGTAGATCGTCTTGCCGTCGAACGAGACCTCGGGGCTGAGGAAGCAGCCGGGCTCGAGCCGCCGGGCCTTCAGCCGGCCGCGCTCGACGGTCGCCTCGGCCAGCAGGTTCTCCAGCTTCGGTCGATTGCCGAACGGATCGTGAAGCACGAACAGCCCGCCGCCGGGCTTCGCGCCGAATCCGTAGTACTGGTGCACCATATGATACAGCCCGCCGGGTTGGCGTCGCTTGATGAACAGGAGGCGATCGATGTTCTTCAGCCGCAGGTTGGTCAGCGCGATCTTGCGGAGGAGCCTTCGTGCGCGGAGGTAGAGCTCGCGGCGCTTCACCTGCGAGAGACCCCCGGCCTGTCTGGCGTCTTCGGTTCGCTTCGTCAGTGTGTCGAGTTCGGCCAGTAGCGGGTTGAGGCGGTCGGTGGGCACGTCTGGTCGCAGGCGTTCGGCGAGTTTGCGGGCTCGGGCGAGGACCTCGCGGGTATGGGCGAGCTGGAACGGCTCGCCGGGCGGGGGTTTCGGCGTTGTCTTCGGCTGCTTGACGCCCTTCGTGCCGGGATACGAGTAAGGCCCGACGCTCTTCTGCTCTGCGGGTTGCCCCAGCGCGATGTTCTGCTTCGGATCGTCCGCGGCGTAGACCTCAACCTCGTCGAGGGCGAACGAGCACTTGCCCGGTACGAACAGCCGCACGACGCGGGCCTGGACCTCCTTCTCGGCGAGGTTCACCTCGAGCGGCCTGCCCCACCCCATGCCGCCGAAGGGCTTTCCGTCGTGTCGATAGATTTCGGTGAAGCGCTTGGGCTGGCCGTCGGTGGCAACCAGGATCCGCAGGTCTCGTGTTCGCCTTGCGTTGTCGTTGTCGACGCGGTTGTAGACGACGATGCGGTCGAGCGTCCGGTCTCTGCCGAGATCGACCTGCCACCAGGGATCGACCTCCTTACTGGCGGTGTGGAAGCCGCATCGACCGGTCTTGACGCCGTCGCAGCCACCGGCGGCGTCTTGCCAGGTCGTCACGCCCCGCTCGTTGGCCTTTCTGGGCGTTCGCGTCTGTCGCGCGGCGAACGCGCGGTCCTGATCGATCCAGTCGGCCTCGATGAGCCGTTGCGTCTCCGCGCCGACGTCGACGGTCTGGCCGGCGAGCACGGTGGGTATGGCTGCGAGGGCGACAAGCGTCGACAACGTGTATCGGGCTAGGCTCAAGGTCATACGTTGCTCCCCAGGGATCAGGGCCCCGTCTCCGCTGAGCGTCGCCGTGACAAGCCGGGGACCCGGGATCAGGTTCAAAGGCTAGGGTTCGGGGTCCAGGATTCGGGGATCGTCTTCGGTCATCCACCCCAGCGCAACTATAGTCCGGTCGTGTTCAGTATACCGCGCTTCCTGGGGTACGTGTTCGCTTCGAGTCCTGAAAACCGGGTGCTGGTGGGCCAAGCGTCCACCTTCGCCGTTGCTTCACGTAGCGAAATGCTTTATAGATCAAGGAGTGGCTAGCGGCGAGCCGACGAATCCTTTCCCCGTTGTCCAGTGGCGGCGTTTGAAGGGCATGCATACGAACAGACGAAAGCCAAAGCCTCAGTTCGTTGTGGAGTTGAAGGGACTCTATCCGGAGGACATCCCCTTGCGCCTGGTGGCTAAGGTGCTGGGAGCCCTGCAACGTCTGTTGCGAGCGAAGCGAGAGAGCGAAGGGCTATCGCAGGACGAGGACGAGTTCTCAATCCGAGTCGTTGATATCACGCGCGGCTCTGCAGGCTATCGTTGTGTCAGCACGGACAGTGCCTTCGCACTGCAGCATCTCGGCCATGTGGGGAAGCTGCTCGATAATGACCAGGCCGATTCCACAATCGCCCTTGCCTTCCCCTATCTGAAGACTCTCAGTGAGGTCGCCAAGAAGGGGCACTGCCGCATTGTGATCAGGGAACCGGATAGATCCCGGGAAGGTGTCGTCGCACGCATCGAGCCGGAGACATATAAGAAGCTGGAAGCTGCGCATACCGTAGCTGGATCTGCAACGGTGTTCGGTGATCTACTGAGGATAGGCGGCGCCACAAGACCCAAGTGTGTGCTGCGGCCCAATAACCAAAAAGAGTTGGTGTACTGTGGATTGAGTCAGGCTTTGGCTCGCCAGCTGGCGCCCATGCTCTATCGGCGCGTCGTCCTCGAAGGAGAGGCACGGTGGCTACGCACTACATGGAATATCGTCGCCTTCCGTGTCGCGCGTATCGTCCCTTACAGGAAACGCGATCTTTCGGAAGCTCGGAAGGCTCTCCGAAAGGCCGGTGCGGCCCGTTGGGACAAAATCCCGGATTCGGAAATCATGGACGCCTGAGGCGTGGAGGCAATGCGAAGAACGGCCTTCATTGACACAATGATTCTCGTGTGGTGGATCCGCCAAGAAGCTTCCGCGGGACAGGAGGAGATGATCAAGAGGGCCCAATGGCTGATGACGAACCTTGAGGAAGAGAAGACCGACATCATGGTATCGACCGTGACCGTTGCGGAGTTCTTGCGCGGGTCTCCGAAGCACCAACAGCAAGCTCAGGCATCCATCATCGAAGAGACGTTCATCTGCATGCCGTTCGACAAACGTTCTGCTTACATGGCGGCCGAGCACTTCGAGAAAATACGTTCTCTTCGCGAGTACGAGAAGCGCAAGACAGTGCTCAAGGCGGACCAGATGATTGCGGCCACCGCCCTAGCCAACCGAGCGGATGTCCTCTACTCACACGATGAACCGCTACGAAGACTGGCGGGAAGGATGGGACTGAAGGCTGCCGATCTGCCGGATACACCTCCGTCCCTGTTCGACCAGTAACCCAACTGCTCACCCCAGGCTCTCCTCCAGACGTCGAAGAACTGCCCTCGCGGGAATTCGGAATAGAGCACGGCGCACCATGACTTGGCGTCCGAAGGTGTCAGCTTGCTGATCTTCATCTCCGGTGAGAAGACAGATCCTCGGAGAATTGCAGATTCCATCTCGCTCGGTTGGGGCTTGGGACAACGGTGGAGTATCCCTCAAGAGTGATCGCATGAACAAGCCTCGGGCGCCTACGGCGCCAACGATCGCCAGGGCATCTGGCTCCATCGGCCCGGCTGGCTGGTGGCCGCACGTCGTTCGTCGTCGCGAGCGAGGATCTGTGCCAGTTCGTCGTCACTCACCGAGTGGCGAGTGCGAGGACCCCCCCATGGAGGGCAACATAGAGGCGGCTTGCCAGCCAGTGTGGCGAGGGCGGGGGCTCAACCGCGATGACGTACTCGGCCTTTCGGTCCCAGTTGACTACCGGGAGGTACAGGATCTCGGGATCTGAGATGGTGGGGGGCTTCCGCCAGACACTCGCACTCGTCGGAACGTGAAACGCGTCTGCATCAAGCGAACGCCATTCTCGAATCTCACGAAGACTCGAGGGAATGCGACGGTGTTCCTTCTGGTAGTCATAGACGGGAAGCTCCAGGAAATTCATCTCAGCTAACCGCCACCCGACGAAGCGCATTCGCGGGCCGTAGACTAAGAGTACCCAAGCCGCGGCGAGCGCGACGACCAGCAGGATCACCGAGATGATCATGATTGTCCGTCGCCTGAGAGCCATCGGTGCTCCTTTGGGCTAACCATATGCCGAGGGTTTGGGGACAGGCAACGTCTCCGAGCGCGTCGCTGGACAGGAAGGATGTAGAGAGGATGTAGGACTGGTCAGGCACTTGATTCGCCAAGTCGAAGAAGAAGTCCGTCCCCTCTCATTCGACTCTATGGTGCGTCGGGGCGTTTCTGGCAAACCCAGACCCGCTGGCGCAGAAGCTACGCTCTTCCGCGCCGCACGACGGCGAGGAACGTCACGGCGCCGAGCACGACGATCAGCGGCGGACCGTAGTCGCTGCCGCATTGGAAGACGGCCGTCACCGCGCGGTCGCTGCCCATGAGGATCGTCGTGGTTTGGTTGGCGTCGAGGACGGCGTGGTTCGCGTCATTGGGGAAGTTGGGGTCATAGATCTCCCAGTACTTGAAGCCCCGGCCATCCTCCGGCACGGCCGTCAACGTCACCCCACTGTCGGCCGGGTAGAGATGCTCGGGCAGGTTCGGATCGTTGGGCTCGGCCTGAACGCTCCCCCACGGCTCGTTGGTGATCCCGAGATCCAGCTTCTTGTACGTCGTCAGCTCGACATGGACGTAGTCCTGGTTGAAGGCCGGGTCGGTCCCCTCGGCCACGGCGACCCAGCACTCGGCCGCGGTGGCGTCGTAGATCACGCTCAACAACGTCCCACTGACGCCCACGATCTCGGCGATCTCCATCGCGCGCGCGGCGTCGATGCTGCCGTACCGGGCATGGAGCGCGTTGTAGAACATCTGATTCCCGCCGCCGTCGTGCCGCCGCCAATAGACCACATCGTTAAACGCCGTGTGAAACGGCGTCGGGCTGACGCACGGGTGCGGGTTGACCGACTCGTTGTCGGCGTAGATGTCGCAGCGCGTTCCGCTGGTCAGCAAGAGCCGGCCGGTGATCTCCGAACCGTCGGGCCCGCTGATGCCGTAGTAGTAGTTGTTGGTTCGCGTGGCGGTCTGGATGCGACCCAACGCCTGGGCCAGCGTCGTGTCGTGGTAGAGGATCTCTCGCAGCAAGAGCGGAAACGGTACGCCGTCGAGGGATTCCGGATCGCAGAAGTATCCCATGATCTGGCTCAGCGCAATGCCGTGCTCGGCGAAGCCGCCGCCGGCGCACCCCACCGAGCCGGCGAAGCCGATGACCGCGTGGGGATGGCCGTCGTCCGGGTCGTAGATGACAACGACCGGATAGTCCTGCAAGCCCGTGTCCATGCTCCAGTCAAGGTTGCGAAGCTGATACAGGTGACCGTCCGCCGTGGCGCTGCCCCAGGCGGCAAAGAGCGAGCAGCCAAGCTCCGACATGTCCGGGATGAGCTGCATCCTTCGCAGCTTCTCGAAGGTCATCTCGGGACGTCCTCCGTCCGCGCATCCGTCGGCCATGCCCTGAAGCTCGGCATCGTAGGCGGCCGTGTCGAAGTAGGCGGGCTTCCACATCGCCGAGGTCGCGGCAATGTAATCCCCCTCGGTGAACGGGACCGCGGCCGACAGACTCGCGTAGCAATCGGCGATCTCATCCGCCAACAACAGGCCATACCAGTAGCCCATCTCGTAGCGGGTCCCGCCCACGTTCACGAGCGAGATCGTGTCCGTCCCGCTACCCACCGTTCGCAATACGCCGTAGCCGTCGGCCAGGACGTTGTTTGGTCCGCCCATGCCGAGAACGACTACCAAGAAGAAGGCCACAGGAAGCCCACAAATCGACCACGGTGTCATGCCTTGCCGCAACATGTCTCGCACCCTTTCCGGCGTCCCTGTCGACGCCACGTGAGAAGACCAACGCGGCTGTTCAAACCCGCTTCGGTCTCCCGCTGCCTGCCTAGTATTGCATTTCAGAAGTATCGCGACGATATGCCCGAGCCGTTTGTGGCGAGCCAAGTCAAGCCGCCGGATTCATCCGACGCGGCCGCGCGGCATGAATGCCGCGACTCGAGCAGCAAACGTGGCACACAGGT